>NZ_JBSQBN010000157.1:0-9325 GCF_053850585.1 Shewanella sp. A22 | reverse complement strand
TTATTCGCATTTTTTTCTTGTTTGGAGAGGTTAAGTATTTCTTTATCAGTAAGAGAAGTCATACATAAAGATTAATAAGAGGTGATACTTTGATTAGATCACATTTTAATCATAATTGGTATTATTTCTTATTTGAGTTAACGAAATACATAAAAAAATGCAGCTCATATGAGCTGCATTTTTTTATGTAGAAGAAAGCGTATTAAGCCACTTCATAAAAATTAGGTTCGTACTCTAGTTGAGTCTGAATGATTTGAGTTGCCATCCGCGCACATTTTCCACATTGATCCGCAACGCCCAAACGCTTTTTAACGTCAGCAAGTGAGCAATCACCTTGACTTACTGCTGCTTTGATTTGAGTGTCTGTGATGGCATGGCAAAGACAAACGTACATGGAAAAAGCCTCTTCATTCAAAATACACTAACTAAGAAAGTAATCTAATTCTAAATGAAAACAGTTATCATTGGCAATAACTATTTTGTTATGTTGTGATAATTTTTTAAAGAGTTTGATCTATCGTATGTTCGAAAAAGTTAAACCCATACGAATAAGCTTCAACTATTGCTGATATTGAGTCGCGCCCATTGCCTTGGTATTAAGGAGAAGGCGCTGATATATCATTACGTTAGCAGTGAATCGATATTAAGCTAGTCACTGGTTTTGAGCTTAGATTGTTTACTCAAACCATTCACTAAAATCGTCTGTTACTGGCATCATTGATGCTGCCATAGCTTTGTCTGGATAATTACTGAATATTCCATCTACTCCCATGAGGTTTAATGCTTGAATGTCATCTTGGTGATCTACAGTAAAAACATACACTTTACAGCCGCGCAGGTGGGCATCGTCAACAATTTTTTGATTTACAAAACCTACATCGATGTTAAGGGAATAGGCATTCAGTGTTGTTGCCACTTGCGCTAAATCGAGTGGGACTCCAGCGAGTAGTGGTGCTATTAACGCATTTGGAAAAGCCTGTTTTATCTGGGCTAAGTTGGGGTGGTTAAATGATGATATTAGCAGTTGCTCTGGTGTAAGGTTTAATTGTGTTAGGGCTTTAGGATATAGCGACATAAAGGGATTAACACACTTAATGCCTTTTAGTTCAATATTAATACGGCACAAACCTTTGCCTTTGAGGCTCGCCCATTCGAGTACTTGCCAAAGGGTAGGGATGGGTTGACCACCAACAGTACATTGGGCCAGTTTGGTTTTAGTGGTGAGATGGATCAGTCCTGTTCCCGTTGACTTACCTTCTAAGCGGCGGTCATGAAAAACGACTAATTCGTCCTCAACACAATGTACGTCAAGCTCTATGTTATAGACACCTAATTCGATGGCTTTGTCCATGGCGGCTATTGTGTTTTCTGGTTCATAACCGCTAGCACCACGGTGAGCAAAAACGATCATAGATGTTCCTCAATTATTACTTTAGACTTAATTAAAAGGTATTTTGTAAATTGCACACCTTTTTCCGCATCAATATAAAGAGCTAACACCTTTAAATCAAACAACATTTTACCATCAACATTAACCGTTTTAGCCTTTGTATAATCCAGAAGGCTCTTTGGTAGCGTGATTAATGTGAATGTCCATTTGTGGATAAGCAAGTTCGATTTTATTTTCTTTGAGTTTTTTGCTAATGCGTTTATGCAAGTTATGGCGAAGAGGCCAACGTGCAGACATGTCTTTGGCGTAAGACCGTACTTCGTAATCCTGTGTGTGCACCCCAAAACCGGCGAACCATACTTCAGGCTCAGGTATGGTTAATGATAAGTCACATTCGCGTACTGCTTGATGAAGTAACATTTCAACCATGGTTGGATCTGCATCGCGTGACACTGATACTTTGACAATGACGCGAGTGATAGGGTCGGACAATGACCAGTTAACCAGTTGTTCTGTAATAAAAGCTTTATTGGGTACAATAATTTCTTTGCGGTCCCAATCAACAATTGTGGTTGCTCTAATTTGAATTTTGCTGACGGTGCCAGTAAGCTCGCGGATTGTGACGGTATCGCCGATACGGATCGGTTTTTCAAATAGAATAATTAACCCTGAAATAAAGTTAGCAAAAATCTCTTGTAAACCAAAACCTAAGCCAACGGACAGCGCTGCCACTAGCCATTGTAATTTAGACCATTCCATCCCCAAGGTCGAAAAACCAAATAGCATGCCAAAAAATACCACTAGGTAACTGCTAACAGTCGTAATAGCGAAACCGGTTCCCGGTGATAAGTCGAGCCGTTGTAGTAGCATGAGTTCAAGTAAACCAGGCAGGTTTTTGGCTATCACCACAGAGAAACCAACTAACATTATGCCAAATAAAATCGACTTTAATGTAATAGGCAGCTGTTGCTCAATACCATTTACGTTGCTGTTTGTGGTCCAAAGGGTTATGCCATCTAAAAATGAGAATACTGCGGTATGGGTCTGCGCTAAAATACCTAGCAAGCTCGCAAAGAAGGCCAAAATGAGAATGGACCTTACTAAACCAAGTGACTGGCTAGAGATCGTTTCTAAATCTACAATGGGCTCTTCATAGGTCTCTATCGGTTCATTGCTGTGTAATTCGCCTCTTTCACGCTGTGCTAAACGCTCTGCGCGCTTGGCTTTAGCACGATCAAATGCGATCAATCTTCGTTCAATTAGCATCCAGCGTTTAATGAGTTGATAGGCTAGCAAGAAGCATAAACCTAATAAGACCGAGATTTGCAGTTGCAATAAGAGCTGGAAAGCGGTGAAGTAGTAGCCAACCCCTGCTAAAATAGCACTAAAAATAGGGGTGACAATCAGTATTGCCCATACCGCTTTTTGAATGATGGCCATATTTGTCGCGCTAGGTTTATTTTGGCGATATTGACCAATCAGTAACATCACATCTTTATAGAGTAAGCACAGCACAACACAGAAAATAATAAATGCACCACGTCCAAGGCTGTTACGAACGAGTGAGGTGTCTAAGGCTTCTGTAAAGCCCATTAAGCCGATTAATGGTGCTGATATCATGACAAAGGAGGCCATGGTTTGTTGTGCTTGTTGAACAATTGTCTTAGGCCGTCTGAAATGGCTAATCAAAATGCCTTTGTCTACGGTTAATAAGAAAAAGAAACGATAAATTAAGTAGCTAACACCAATCGCTAATATTCCCACCCCAACAGCATGAACCAAGTTTTGCTCAGAACCTGAGAAAATGATCCCAGCGACGATCACGGGTAGCGGTTTTATTAAGGCGTAGACTAAGCTAATGAGCAATGTTTTGATGGTGTATTTAAACTTATCTTGGGTTACATTACCCACAAACACGGCATAACGACTAATGGCTTTATTAAATTTAGGTGTGAGCATGTCTTGTGCCATTAAGCAGCATAGCAACAAAATACCCCACCAAGCCCAATAATGACTTTGTGCTGACCAAGCTTGTTGTAGCGACTGCCACTGATTGGGTTGTAATAACCAAACACTACTGTGGCTTATGTCAATTAACCATAACGCACCAATACTCGGTGCATTTGGCACCCAAAATAAATGTTCGCTTAGCGTATTTTTTAATGTGTTGTGTAATTGATTTAATTGTTCATAACCAATGCGTAACTTTGCGAATTCAGCTAAGTATTGGTCATAACTTTGTAATAGCTGTTCTATTAGCACTTGTTGTGATTGCAGTAATTTTAGCTGGGTTTCATTAAACATTGCGCTGTCATCAAGTTGCTGACTATTTAATGCTTGTTGTTGCTCTAATTGATAACGCTCTAGTCGAGCATCGGCTAATTCAGTTTGCAATTTGTCTAGATTAGGTGGCTTAGGCAGTGACTGCAGCATCTGTAAAAAACGATCACCGAAAGCTGAGTTGGTTTTAACCCAGTTTATTTGCTCAAGCACATTTGAGAGTTGTGCATTTTGAGATTGATAACGTTTTTCAACACGTTGCTGTTTCTCTATTGCCGATTTTATCTTGCTGGTGAGGGCTTGCAATTGTATTGCATACCGTTGATTTAATTTACTTAATTCTTGAGACCATGGATCGGCTAGCGCTTGGGCGTCAATTAAGTTATTGGCGATGGTGTCTGCGGTTTGTTGCTGGCGAGATTCAATATTGTGTTTATTAATTAGTTCAATAAGGGCTTCTTGTTGCCCTAAGGCCAATCTATTGAGCTGTTGCTGTTGTTGAGTGGTTTCTAACTGTTTTGGGTTCGCCAAACGTTCCGTTTGTAACGTTGCTATATGTTGTGCGAGCAATTCTGCTTGAAGCTTGTTCCGTTTACCTAATGGTGTGTCAATGGGGGCTTGCTGGGTTTTCTTATGTTGTGTTAAAGCATTTTCGGCTTGAGCAATTAACTCTGGTAATTGTGTTTGACGCTGTGAAAGAAGGCGTAACTGTTGGTTTAAACTCGATTCAGTTTCTTTTAACTCAGATAAGCGAAAATAAGCCATTGAAGCTTGTTGATCTAAATCCATATCGGTATCTAGACTCAATGGCATTTGAGCTTCACGAAGTTGCCCAGCAAGAGCCAGTTTAGTTTCGTTGTTTGAGCGTTCGATATTGGTATAGGTTTGCTGTTCTATTTGCAGCTTTTCAATACTGCTCTCTAGTTCGGCAATTTGAGACTGTATATCAAGAGGCTGATTTTCTGTTTGACTGTTTAACCCAAAACGTTTGTTTAAGGTTAAAGGTGAATTGGCAAACACAGAAAACGACAGTGTATTAACGATAAGTAAACACAAGAATAAAGACGCTAAACGTAACATAATACTTTGCTCAGATTGGAGTAAAGGCATGGTAGCAAATTTACGTGATTATGCTCTACTTTTTTGATGGCTCTGTTGAGTTTCAAATAAAGCGGTTGCCACAATAATGGTTCCACCAATAATCGTTCGTGTTGTCAGTTGTTCATCTAAGACTAATAGTGCGAGCACTGCACCATAAAAAGGCTGTAAGCACGAGACTAGCCCAACTGTTTTTGCGCTTAAATAACGAAGTGCTGTGGTAAATAAAGCATGAGGCATGGCCGTAAATATTATTCCGAGTAGTAACACAAGCCCCCATGTGTTTGGGCTAATATGTTGTGCATTGATATCTTGCCAAGGGCTTAACAATAAAAAGGTAATGAGGGTTTGATAAAACATCGCATGCGGGCCGCTGTAATGAGAAAATACACGTTTATGGAGTAAGTTTCTGGCGGTAAATAATGCTGCTGAAATAACGCCCACAATAATACCTAAGGTGGTGTGATTATTCAGACTAGCTTCTGGGATCAGCATAATAACCCCAATTAACACCGCTATTCCAGATATCACATCAAGCAGTTTCAGCTGTGTTCTATTGATTATGGGTTCGATTAATACAGTCATCACTGGGTAAGTAAAAAATGCAATCATGCCAATAGCAACAGAGGATAATTGCATCGCAGCAAAATAGGTTACCCAATGCAAGCACACTAAAGTCCCCAGCGCTACGGCTGCCCAATAATCTTGTTGGCGTTGTAACCGCAATGGGCGATTGGTGACTTTAACGATAATGGCCAGTATTAACGCAGCGACAATACAGCGTAAAAAAGTGATATTAAGTGCGCTGAGGGGAATGAGTTTCGAAAATAAAGCCGTACCACCAAACAGGAGTACGGCTAAATGGAGTTCAACTAAGCCTAAATTTGGTTTAGCTGGCATCATGTTTTGCTGAACGCGCTAGCGTTGCAAATGGTTGTCCCATGCGCGTGGTCTCTCCTGGTTCGACACCATCAGCAAAAGTATCAATTGCATCTTGAGAAAATAACATCACCACTGTGCTGCCTAATTTAAAGCGCCCCATTTCGGCGCCTTTTTCTAGGGTGATAGCTTCCGGCCCTGTGGTTGGGTAGTCCCAGCTAAAGACTTGTTTACCGCCAGGTGGGGTTACCGTACCTGACCATATTGTTTCAATACTGGCAACAATGGTTGCACCAACCAACACCATAGCAATTGGACCTGCTTCGGTTTCAAATATAGCAACCACACGTTCGTTACGAGCAAACAGCCCCGGGACATTTTGCGCTGTAAGAGGATTGACTGAAAATAAATCACCCGGTACGTATGTCATCTTTGATAATGTGCCTGTGATTGGCATGTGGATGCGATGGTAATCTTTTGGCGCCAAGTAGATGGTCGCAAAATCACCGTTATCAAAGCGCGCTGCATCGGCTTTATGTCCACCTAAGAGAGCCTCTGACGTGTAACTATGCCCTTTGGCTTGGAAAATATTACCAGCTTCAATTGGACCACACTGGCTTACAGCACCATCAACTGGGTGCGCCATTATGTTGTTATCTTGGTTGATCGGTCTAAGTTCTGGCTTTAATGCACGAGTAAAAAAAGCATTAAACGTTTTGTAAGCCTCAGGTTCTGGCTGCAATGCTTCTGACATATCAATTTTGTATTGTTTGATAAACCACTTAATACCTGCAGTAGTAATAGCGCCTGCTTCAGCGGCGGCAAATTTACCCACTAAGCGTGACAAAAAGTGTTTTGGCAGCATGTATTGCAAAGCAATTTTAATTGAGTCCAAGGTATTTCCTTTTTCTAATCTGGTTAAATCATGAACATTATTCTACAGAGAACGATCTGTTTTGGGTATTATTCATCAATTGCACGGAAATGTCGTGCATGACGCTGCTCGTCTAAGCTGGCAATAATGCGTTGGTAATTATTAAAGCGATCTTGCGTAATTTTTCCATCGGCTAATGCTTGTTGTAAAGCACAACCTGGGTCGTCGCCATGTTTACAATCGCGGAATTTACACGTTCCTAAAAAATCTCTAAATTCGATAAAACACCAACCCACTCTGGTCGCATCTAAATGCCATAACGCAAATTCTCGAACGCCAGGAGAGTCAATTAAATCCCCGCCGCTGACAAAGTGCAGTAATTTTGCCGTGGTGGTGGTGTGTTGACCTAAGCCTGAATTGTCCGACACATCGCCTATTAACAACGCTGCTTCTGGCATTAACGCATTGATTAAAGATGACTTACCAACACCAGACTGGCCAGCAAATACACTGACTTTATTATTCAATAAGTCTTTAATTGCATCAACGCCTTCGCCTGTATGGCTACTGACTCGATAAACCGGATAACCTATGTCTTGATAACGGGTTAATGCTGTTTCAATGTCATCTCTATTTTCGTCATTCAATAAATCGGTTTTATTTAAAATAATGATGGGTGGAATGTCAGTATCTTCGGCGGCCACTAGATATCGGTCAATAATTTGAGTGGTAAAACTAGGTAATACCGATGACACAATTAAGATTTGATCAATATTGGCGGCGATAATTTTTACGCCATCATATAAATCGGGCCGTGTGAGTGATGACTTGCGAGGGTGGACTGCTACAACAATACCGCCGATACTAGATCCTGCTTGGACCTCTGTTGCCAATCTTACAATGACATTGTCGCCAGTCACTAAACTGGTTACAGCTCGGCGAATGTTGCAGCGTGATACGGTACCGTCAGCCGTTTCTATGTCGGCATGTTGACCAAAGCGAGAAATAACGACACCAGACTGTTCAGGGCCTAATAAATTGTCCTGTAACTCAGGGGCGTTGTTATCATCGCTACGTTTTAGTCGCTTAGTCTGATTCGCGCGCATTCGGCGTAATTGACCTTGGCTTAGAGGTTTCTTTTTACTCACTGGCTTATCTTCATTAAATAGGTGTTTTTTTGTGTGTCAAAAAAACAGTATGATACACACTCTTTTATAAAAAAGCCTGAATTTAGGCGACAGATAACATAAGGCGACATAAATGGCTGCTGATGCGAATAATCTTATTTGGGTTGATTTGGAAATGACAGGCTTAGAACCAGAAGTCGATCGAGTCATTGAAATTGCAACCTTAGTGACTGACCAAGAGCTGAATATTATTGCTCAAGGCCCTGTTCTAGCTATTTATCAAACAGATGAAGTGCTAGCAGGAATGGATGATTGGAACCAAAAGCATCATGGAGAGTCAGGGTTGATTGACCGTGTGCGGGCCAGCAAGTGTTCTGAACAAGATGCGATAGCACAAACGATTGATTTTTTGGCTCAGTATGTGCCTAAGGGAGCCTCACCTATGTGTGGTAACAGTATTGGTCAAGATCGTCGTTTTTTGAATAAGTACATGCTGGAGCTAGAAGAGTATTTCCATTATCGCAACATTGACGTTAGCACGATTAAAGAGTTGGTTCGTCGTTGGAGTCCTAAAACGATGGATGGCTTTAGTAAGAAAAATACCCATCAAGCATTAGAAGATATTAAAGAATCCATTGCTGAAATGCAGTTTTATCGCAAAGAAGTATTTAAAATTTAACCAATCGAACAATTTTTTTAAAAAAGGGGGTTGCAGCCTAGTAAAATTTACCTATAATGCGGCCTCAACTTTCTGCAGAGCACCAAACTCTGAATGATAGAAAGTTGTAAAGAAATTTGAAATAATGCGACATTAGCTCAGTTTGCATAGGTTGAAAGACGATACCTTGTTGATTGTTACAATGAAGCAACCAGTACGCGACATTAGCTCAGTTGGTAGAGCGATACCTTGCCAAGGTATAGGTCATCGGTTCGAACCCGATATGTCGCTCCAAATTTCAGCATGATTTTGTAATGCGACATTAGCTTAGTTGGCATAGGTTGAAATACGATACCTTGTTGATTGTTACAATGAAGCAAAACAGTACGCGACATTAGCTCAGTTGGTAGAGCGATACCTTGCCAAGGTATAGGTCATCAGTTCGAACCTGATATGTCGCTCCAAATTCTTGCACGTTTCTTATATGATTTTGATATGCGACATTAGCTCAGTTGGTAGAGCGATACCTTGCCAAGGTATAGGTCATCAGTTCGAACCTGATATGTCGCTCCAAATCACTTCCCTAGTTTGAAATGCAACATTAGCTCAGTTGCGCTTTTAGAAAATGCGATACCTTTTTGTTTGCCAAGCTAGACGTCATAGAACGGTCATCAGTTCTAACCACTTTTTATTGATAAAGAAACGTCGCTCCAAATCACTGCCTTAATTTAATGCTATCTGTGCCAGCTTTTCTTTGTTCTAAATCTCTTTACTTCAAATCCCGACCCAATGATAAATTTTTTGTTATTACAATCCAAAAACAAACATTTCAGATTAATGCCTAACACAATATGGTTACGTCATCTTTAACAACACAATATTATACCAATCCCATTAAATATCTGGTCAGTTCAGAGTCTCTCAGGTTTTTCAATTCAAGGCACATTGATGTAGAAATGGTTGTTGCCTTTTAAATCAATGTAACACAGAAGTGGAATACCTGAGAGACTCCATTCTGG
>NZ_JBSQBN010000156.1:0-9407 GCF_053850585.1 Shewanella sp. A22 | reverse complement strand
TTCAATTCAAGGCACATTGATGTAGAAATGGTTGTTCCCTTTTAAATCGATGTAACACAGAAGTGGAATACCTGAGAGACTCCATTCTGGCGGGTTTCAAAGTCCTTTATGCTTCGTTAGATGCTTTAAAAATACGAATCACTATTCGCTTCAATCATCTGTCTTGCCTACAGCACTTTGAACTCCCGCTGAAAGATCACATATTTAATAGGATTGGTATAATATCTGATTGTGTTACACCTGTAAGCTAACGCTACTCAATAAATTAACTATCTCGTTTTATCACGGCATAATGCTTACCATTAAAACGCTCAATAATTTGGGTTGCCGTTAAATCATGTACCACGTTAATGATCGTTGACGCAGCATCTGTAATAGCGCCTATTACGACTAAAATTGGGATCACTTCCATCGGCAAGCCTAAAGTGGTGACAATAAAAATTTCACCTAAAAATGCCCCGCCTGGCACACCGCCAATCACAAATGCCGATAACACCGAAATCAAAATGGTCAGCATAAATACGTCTGCGGTAAAGTCGAGCCCGAGTAAAGAATATATAAACACGATTTTTAATGCCGTTATCGCAGCGGCACCACCTTTATTTAAATTAACCAGCAGCGGCAAACTTATTTCAGCAATTTGTTCGTTTAACCCCATTTTACTGGCACTGCGGATGGTCACGGGTAAGGTTGCAAGTGACGAACTAGTGCCTAGCGCGGTGACAGCAGGTTCAAGCATATGTTGCCAAAATTGCTTCACTCCTTTTACACCGCCACCAATCCAGGCATATAACGTTGAACCTAAGGTGAGGTACAAGGCCATCGCCACAAAAAATAACCCAACAGCTCTGGCAAAAGTCCCCATTAGCTCGGTGTCTTGGCTGGCCATGGTTGCGGCAAAATATGCCCCTAAACCAACTGGCGCCAGATACATTAATATTGAAATCACTTTCATAATAACGATATTTAAACTGTCTAGCATTCGACTCACTTTCTGGCCGTCTTCACCAGACTGACCAATAGCGACACCACCAATAACCGACATAATAATCAGTGCTAAAATATTAGATTTAGACAACAAACCGACAAAGTCATTGGTGGTCAATAAATTCACAAAATCCATACTGCCAGAAGCAGCTTCAACCGTATTAGCTAAATCCAATGTCACCCCTTGCGCAGGGTCATATGCCAATGCCAATAACACGATACCAACGGAAGGAACGATGGCCATCACAATAGACACCGTCATGATTGACACTAATATTGCACCTAACTTTTTTAAATCAGTCATACGAGCAATTGATGACATCACACTTACCGCTACCAAAGGCACGATGATCATAAACAATAAATTTAAGAAAATTTGCCCAATCGGTTTAAGCTTTATTGCCCATTCAGGAAATACCCCTCCGAACAATCCACCCAATAACAAGGCGCTCAATAAAATAATGGACGAACGATAAGCACGAAGGCGACTCAACATATTATTTCCTAAAGAAAATTAGACACAAAACATATCCCACCCTCTGCTAGAGGGAATGCAATACAAAGGACACTTGGCATAGCAAATAACACAGCAACGAAATATGACACATAACCAACGTGATACCAATCACAAAAAATTAACAACTCTCGAGGTGTTACTTGAAAAGAATGATGAATATTTGATTGTTCTTACAAAACCGGGATCTCTAAGCTGCCTTGCAATCATCTGATCACATAAGCTAAATTTAATTGTAGACTCTATGTAACAAGAAAATGATGATTTGCAAAAATGCATTAGATAAAAGTAACCAACGTATAAAATACCAATGCAGCATTACATTGGTATTTTATTGTGGCTAATCAAGTTTATTTTGTGCTATTTAACAAGCAATGACATTACCAAGCAAATTTTTTGAACACATCATCTACGGGTGTTTTGGCAACGTGGTTGGTGTAATTACTAATCACTTTTTGCGACAAGCCTAAAATGATTTCTAGCACTTGCTGCTGAGCATAACCTGCAGCATAAAATGCTGCTAATTCAGCTTCTGAAATATTACCGCGATTACGTACAATACTAAGTGTTGCATTATGCAGCGCTTGTAATTTAGCCGTTGGCATAGCCGTTTTGTTACGTAAAGCTTCCGTGATAGCAGGGTCTACGTTCATTGAATGTGCAATAGCGGTATGCGCTGGTACACAATAGGTACATTCGTGCTCAACGTTAATGGTTTGCCAAACAACTGTTAGCTCTTCAGGGTTAAATGATGTGTCTAAAAAAGCTTGGTGTAACTGTTGATAAGCTTTAAGCGTACTTGGAGACTCAGCTAACACAGAAAACAAATTGGGTACCATACCCATTTGCTTTTGAGCCCCCTTTAGAATTGCTTTGCTGTCTTGTGGTGCAGTGTCTGCGGTATGGAGAGTAAATGCGGTCATCGTATATTCTCACTTAAGTTAATGAATTGGGTGATGCTTGGAATTGAGTTAACTATAAGTTATTTTGATCGAACGCTCAACATTATTTTGAATGGTTATTCAAGATAATATTTCCCCACATAACAATGTCATCCCCAATCAAGATAGATTGTTAACCTTAAAGAGACCACTAGCATTGATGGCATTATCGCTAAAAGCGCTGAAATAGCTGCCTGCTTTAAATAGCAATAGAGGGTAAGTAAAAACAAGTAAAGGTGCCTTTACACTTCTTTAATTGAACAATCAATTAATATTGATTATGATGACAACGCACTTTTTTTAAAACAAAAAACACATTAAAATCAATTTTTTGCATTAATCAACCGCGTAACTTGAGTACTCAATATGAACATGGTTTCGACATTAAAATGGCTTCACAACTGGGTGGGATTTTGCATTAGCATCACCATGCTAATTGTACTATCGACAGGGGTTTATTTGGGCAGTATCGATCTACTAAAACGCGTAGATAATAAAGGCCAAACATTTGTACCGCTCACGCTTGAACAAAAAGCAGAAACGGTAACAAATTTATTTGAACGCTACCCAGATATGAGCACGATACGCTTTCCTACCGAACATACGCCATATGTTATCGCAAGCACTCGCGGTAAAACGATTTCGCTAGACAGTCAATTAAATGAACTCAGTAGTGATTCATCATTCGACATTCCTTTTTATGAAACCGCTTTTTGGCTACATCGTAACTTTCTAATCGATAATGTCGGCAAATATATTAATGCTTGGGCTTCTTTGGCTGGCGGTATTGTAACGCTAATCGGCATCTACCTATGGTGGCGAGTGCGCAAAGGGTTTCGTTTAAAGCAGACATTCCCTAAAAATACGCGTTCAAGCAGCTTGCTTAAAAGTCATATTCAATTAGGGCTGTTTATTTCAGTCCCTTTATTTATATTGTGTGTAAGTGGTTTTTTAATCACTTACAAAGGGTTGTGGACAGGTGCTTTAAAAACCGAATCCCCCCAGCAGCAAGTTGCATCTTACCCTGTCAGCCAAGCAAATAATTGGCTCAGTCAACTCACTACCGCACAACAAATTTGGCCTGACGCTCAGCTTGTGTCGGTAAGTAAGCCGCGTTCAAGACCCAATAAAGCTAAACCCATTGAAGCTGATAAACCAAAAGAAATGGTATATAGCATCCAATTTGATGAGCACCCTGATGTATGGCTCAGAGAAGCCGATCGTATTAACATAAATCACCAACAAGGTACGATTCAATCAGTGCTAAAATACCGCGACAGAACGCTTGCAGGACGAGTTGCCAGCTTTGTTCGTCCTTTGCACGATGGACTTAATATGCCAGCCAGCTATGTCACGTTTATTACATTGGTATCATTAATCGGCACGGGTATTTTATTATTTAGTGTAGTGACATTTTACCGTCGCACTTTTAACCGTACGCCTAAAAACCGCGCTTAATAATATGATTAACAAATGCAGCACGAGAGTCGTGCTGCATCATCGCTTATGCCACAAATTATACATGGTTACTTGTCATAACTCACTACACGCTATATAAAGTTACTACCACAGCACCGCCTAAGCCCACATTATGCTGCAACGCCAATTTAGCATTTTCAACTTGCCGATTACCCGCTTGACCTCGTAAATGCCATGTTAATTCTGTGCATTGTGCTAATCCAGTAGCACCAATAGGATGCCCTTTAGACATGAGCCCACCAGAAGGACCTATCACATATTGTCCTCCATAAGTGTTGTCGCCATTAGCAATAAACTCAGCAGCACCGCCTTCAGAGCACAACCCTAATGCCTCGTAAGTGATCACTTCATTAGGCGTAAAGCAATCATGTAACTCAACCACATCAATATCTTTTGGGCTCATACCTGCATCAGAGTAAACCTTATCCGCAGCCTGTTGTGTCATCCCTTTACCAACAGCATAGATAGGATCTTGCCACGATTGTTCGGTGTCTGTTGCCATCGCCTGCGCAACAATTTTCACCTGAGAAGTGATTCCTTTTTGTCTGGCAAATTGTTCGCTACAAATTATGGTTGCTGCCGCACCACACGTTGGTGGGCATGCCATTAAACGAGTTAAATAACTATCGTAAATAACTTTATCATCAAGTACTTGCTGATATGTTAATGGCGTAGAGAACATCGAGTATGGGTTTTGTAATGCATGGCGACGGGATTTTTCGGCCACCTTGGCAAAGATATCGGCACCAACATCATATTGATTCATATAATGACGCCCAGCGGCACCAAAAGTACGTAATGCAATAGGACCTTGCGGAGCATCAAATTGTTGCAATACCGGTCCAACACGCTCAAAAGGGCTTTCCCGGTCAGTCCAATGCGAACCTAAAGCTCCAGGTTGCATTTCTTCAAACCCAAATGCTAAGGCACAATCAACTTGCCCTGACAACACCGCCTGGCGCGCCAGAAATAATGCAGTCGAACCACTAGAGCAATTATTATTAACATTGATAATGGGAATACCACTTTGAATCACGTCGTAAAAAGCGTGTTGTGCACAAGTACTGTCGCCATAGATATAAGCTCCATAAGCTTGCTGTATCGATTTAGCTTCGAGTCCGGCATCGATTAAGGCCAACTTAATCGCTTTAGCTGCCATCACTCGATAAGGCTCCTGCTGACCTGGTTTACAAAATGGGGTCATTCCAACCCCTGCCACTCTTACTACTGTCATACTGCTCCCCAAATACTGTTTACTGACTTGAACAAAATTCCTCTCGCGAACACCATTAACATAATGTTAATTTCCCCATAACACAATGCACCAAAGGAATGCAGCAGCGCACCAGAATGAAACATTCATATACTTAAGACCTATCACCATTTTTATTATATGCTATGAAATCAGTCATAAATTGCACCAAAGCTGAACATTTCATAGTTCTTTTCGGCAACACTTTCAGGCATTTGCACCATTTAGAGTCAAAAAAATGCTATGAGAGTAACAATTTAGGAATGGCTTTTGCTTCATAACGGCATGAATTAAAAAAAGAATCGTTTTGTGGGAGCTAAAATGAACAATATTAGTGATGCTATTGGTGTTATTGCACAGAGTGCAGACACCCTTTTTATCTTACTTGGTGCAATCATGGTACTGGCAATGCACGCTGGCTTTGCATTTTTAGAAGTCGGTACTGTCAGACATAAAAACCAAGTGAATGCTCTAGTTAAAATTCTTACCGATTTTGCTTTTTCTGCCATTGCTTACTTTGTTATTGGTTATCAAATAGCTTATGGAAGCCATTTTTTTGTCAGTGCAGAAAGCCTAAGCGCAGGCAATGGATATCAGCTCGTTAAATTTTTCTTTTTACTCACCTTTGCCGCAGCCATTCCCGCTATTGTATCTGGCGGCATAGCTGAACGAGGTAGCTTTAGACCATTCTTATTTGCATCAGCGTTAATTGTTGCCTTTGTATACCCATTATTCGAAGGCATTATTTGGAATGGAAATTTTGGTTTTCAAACCTGGTTAGAAAGCCAATTCGGCGCACAATTTCATGACTTTGCAGGCTCAGTGGTGGTCCATGCCATGGGCGGCTGGTTAGCCTTAGTGGCTATCTATTTATTAGGTGCCCGCCGTGGTCGTAAACCCGGTATCGCATTTGCGCCATCAAACATCCCCTTTCTTGCACTGGGCTCGTGGGTGCTAATTGTCGGCTGGTTTGGTTTTAACGTTATGTCAGCACAAACCCTTGACGGTATTAGTGGTTTAGTTGCGGTAAACAGTTTAATGGCCATGGTTGGTGGCACAATTGTAGCGCTTATTGTTGGGAAAAATGATCCAGGATTCATCCATAACGGACCATTAGCAGGTTTAGTGGCTGTGTGTGCCGGTTCTGATTTGATGCACCCTGTCGGCGCATTTATTGTCGGTGGAGTTGCAGGCGGCTTGTTTGTATTTGTGTACACAAAATTACAGCGCAGCAGTAAAATTGATGATGTACTTGGTGTATGGCCTTTGCACGGCCTATGTGGTGTGTGGGGCGGAATCGCGGCAGGTATTTTTGGTCAACAAGCTTTAGGTGGTCTTGGCGGTGTTAGCTTTATATCACAACTTATTGGCAGCGTTGCCGGTGTCGCAGTGGCATTAATTGGCGGGATTATCGTTTATGGATTAGTGAATAAAGTATCCAGCTTACGCTTAAGCCAAGAGGATGAATTTATTGGAGCAGATTTAGCCATTCATAAAATTGGCTCAACTAATTCAGATAAATAGCCAAAGTTCCCATAAGGCTTAGCGAATACCCATCCGCATTAAAATTTGCTCTTTTAGCGAAAATTAACAATGAGGTATTCGAGGCAGCCTTTGAAGACCTATTCGTTCTCGGCAACTGCTCCTGCGTTGCTCTATCTCCTGCATCTATTCAGTCGTCGGCAACTGCTCCTGCGTTGCTCTATCTCCTGCATCCATTCAGTCGTCGGCAACTGCTCCTGCGTTGCTCTATCTCCTGCATCCATTCAGTCGTCGGCAACTGCTCCTGCGTTGCTCTACATGCAGTCGTACGTTAAGAAAGACTAGCAAAGAAGACCACGCTGATAAATTCGCCCTTCGGGGTTGTGACACAGCCTAAAAGAGATCATATTCTAATAAGGATTGGTATAAAGGGCAGCATTTTTATACCTGCCCTTTACATCATTAACCCGTAACACGTTATCAACGCTTAGGCTTTACACCGTCACGCACCATATCTTTGCCACTTTCAAAAACTTCAGCGGTTACTCCACGGGCTAACAATAATTTATGGTCATCACCAAATACCGCCACAAAATGTCGGCCATCGGCATTATTGGTGGCCATTCCCACTCCGGCTATTCCCTCTAAGCCTAAACCGCCCTTCTCAACAGAAAGTAAAAAATGCTCTAATTCTGCCAAATTATCTATCACATCACTTTCAATATTCATTAATGTCTCCTAAAACCTCATTGCTATGTGGGCATTATTTCAATATGGGCAGATTATATCATTGTCAATTAATAAGGTCCCACTGAGCATGGCAAGCGAGAAGTCAGTACACATCAGTTCATGGTTATAACGTCACGTTTGCACGGCAAACACTATAAATACGTGATGAAGTAATTGGCTGAACATAAAACGAATATATTACCCTGTCATTAAAAACAGCTAACTCAATCGATTGAAAATCGATATCCCCCCTCAATCTCACTTTTATTGAGTTGCTATTTTGTTCCATGTTTACTGCACAGGTTCTGCACTTTTATTCTCTAACATATTGGTAACGACTTTAAATCATTTCACTGCCCCCAATGCTAGGAGAACCTCATGTTTTCTATCAATAACAGACGCGATATCGATCGGCTGTTCAACCAGCCCATAATGCTTTTACTTGTTATATCATTCAGCAGCATATTAATGCTTGCAGGTTGTGGCGGTAGTGACGGCGATAATACAACTGAAGTAACAGAAACCGCCACAAGTACAGAGACGAATACCGACACAGATACCGAAGTAACAGACTCTGACTTTGAAGCAACAGACTGGACAGAGGCAACTCACAGCAAAAATGTTGATCCCAATTTTGATGAAGTATTTGATGATACCCAAGTAAAACGTTTCGATATTGTTGTCACCAGTGAACGCTGGCAAAGCATGCTTGATGACTTAACCGCAACCTATGGTGAATTTGGCCAGCGTTCAGCGAGTAACACCTTAGTCGACAGCGATGAAAACCCCATTTTTGTCCCTGCTGAAGTTTTTTACAATGGCACACAATGGTATCGAGTGGGAATTCGCTTCAAAGGAAACTCATCACTGCAAACAAGTTGGCAGCAAGGCATTCTTAAATTGGCTTTCAAACTCGATTTTGACGAATACGAAGATGATTACCCCCAAATTAAAAACCAACGCTTTTATGGGTTCAAAAAATTAAGTTTAAAAAATAACTTTGACGATGAATCAATGTTACGTGAAAAAGTGGCCGCCGATGTATTTAAAGATGCAGGACTCGCAGTATCACATACCGGATTTTATACTTTATATGTAGACCACGGTGACGGTCCTGAATATTTCGGACTGTATACCCTAGTTGAAGAAGTGGATGATACGTTAATTGATACTCAATTCTCTAGCGACGACGGAAACTTATATAAACCTGAAGACGACGGTGCAACCTTTATCGCGGGTTCGTTTAACCAAGACGATTTTGAGAAAAAAACCAACGAAGACGATGAGGATTGGTCAGATATTCAAGCTCTATTTACGGCATTAAATGACGACGATACAGCCAGTAACGATCCCGAAACTTGGCGAGCTAATCTTGAAGCCGTATTTGATGTTGATGTATTTTTAAAATACTTGGCCGTTAATGGCATTATTCAAAACTGGGACACCTATGGCCTAATGCCACACAATTACTACCTATACAATAACCCTGAAACCGCCAAATTAACTTGGATCCCATGGGACAATAATGAAGCACTACAAGATGGAAAAATGAGCGGAGCGTTGGCACTAGACTTTTCAAATCTAGATTCTGACAGCTGGCCACTAATCGCCAAACTTTATGCTGATGATGAATACCGCGACCGTTATAACCAGTATTTACTTGAGGTTATCGGTGATGCATTCGAAACCAATAAAATGCAAGCAAGTTATAATGCCTACTCAGCATTGATAGCGCCCTATGCCACCACAGAACTCACGGGATACAGCTTCTTAAGTAATAGCAGCGATTTTTATCGCGCGATTGATGAGTTACTCGAGCACGCAGAAGACAGAGCCACTGAAGTTGATCAGTACTTAAACGCACAGTAATGATAATAAATACAACCAACACGCTTAATACCAATCCCATTAAATATCTGGTCAGTTCAGAGTCTCTCAGGTTTTTCAATTCAAGGCACATTGATGTAGAAATGGTTGTTGCCTTTTAAATCAATGTAACACAGAAGTGGAATACCTGAGAGAC
>NZ_JBSQBN010000155.1:0-9478 GCF_053850585.1 Shewanella sp. A22 | reverse complement strand
TGCTATTGAGTCATTAAACAGCGTGATTAGACGAGCGTTGAAAAAACGTAAGGTATTCCCAAATGATGACTCGGCTAAAAAAATGGTTTACCTTGCCATAAAAGAAGCCAGTAAAAAATGGACCATGTCCATTCGAAACTGGCGTACTGCGATGAATCGATTTATTATTGAATTCGAAGACAGAATTGTGAAGTATATTAACTAAATTGCAGTTACACAGAATCTGTTACACCCTCTTTTATTATCGCTTTTATCTTTTATCACATGTTTAATTTTTTATGAGCTGTAGTTAGATATTGTTATCTTTAGTAACTACGTAGATTAAATTGATTTGACGTTTTTTAACCGTGACGATTTTATTTTTATGATAATAAAAACTTTTAACATTAATTTATTTTAAATAACTCCTGCTATTAGCTTACTCATATTTTAAGTAAAAAAATACCAATCAAGAGATTGGTATTTTTATCAGAAGTGCTAACCTTTAGTATTTATAACCCTCTTCAGTTTGCTTCTGTTCTGAGTAATCAAGCTTCTCATGTTTCTGTCCCATGGCTTCAGCTACTTCTGGTGGCATGTAGTTCTCATCATGCTTAGCCAGTACTTCAGTTGCTTCAAGTTTACCTGATTCTACCAACACACCTTGTGCAACAATGCCTTGTCCTTCTCTAAATAGATCTGGCAGTAAATCATCAAATGTGACTAATACTTCGCCACCTGCTGAGTCATGTACGGCAAATTCTACATGAAGACTGTTTGGATCGCGCTTCATTGATCCTACGGTAACCATGCCACCCACTCGAATACGTTGGCCAACCTCAGGCATGACACCAGTATCGTTCTTACCGTGTACAATTTCGTATGGTGTATAGAACAAGTTTAAGTTTGAGTTTAATGCATAAAGTAAAAGTGAAGCAACGGCAGCAACACCTGCAATCAAAGCTACCGCTAAGGTTAATCTTTTTTTACGTCTTGGATTCACGGTTAGTACCTCTTGTTTCTTTAAGGCGTTGTTCACGCGTTATCTTTTTAGCTATCTCAATTAAAACCTTACGTTTTTGTCTTATGCTTAATGTGATTAAAGTTGCTAAACAACCAAATGTAACACCATAAGATAGCCAAACATAAAATGCATAACCGCCCATATCTAAAAAATCTGCTAATGAATCGAATTGCATTATTTAGCCTCCTCCGCAGTTGCGAGTTCTCGAACCCATGGTCGCATGCCATTACGAGCTAGAATTTCTGTTCTGTAACGGACGAGTGTGATCGCGCCAATCATCATACCAAAGCCAAAAATATTGATCAGTAATGGATATAACATGTCAGTAGACATTGTTGATTTTTCAGTAATTCTGATTGTCGATGGTTGATGTAAGCTGCTCCACCAATCTACAGAGTACTTGATTATAGGAATGTTAATAACACCAACAATTGCTAAGATGCCAGCAGCACGAGCGGCAAGTACTTTGTCTTCAAATGATGCATATAACGAAATAACACCAAGATATAAAAATAGTAATACTAATTCAGAGGTTAAACGAGCATCCCAAACCCACCAAGTTCCCCACATAGGTTTTCCCCATGCAGCACCAGTCAACAAAGCAATAAAAGTGATCACAGCGCCTATTGGTGCAATAGCTGCAGCGGCCCAATCTGCCGATTTTATTTGCCACACTAAACCGATAAATGATGCTATTGCCATGCCCATATAGGCAGCCATAGACATTGATGCCGCGGGTACATGGATAAAGATAATCCGGTAACTGTCACCTTGCTGATAATCGGTTGGAGCAAAAAGTAACCCCCAAATGCTGCCGGTTCCAACAAGTAATATTGCTAATATTGCAAACCAAGGTAATAACGTACCTGATAATTTATACGCCCGTTCAGGGTCTGCGTAAGAATGTAGCCATTTCCACATTAGTTTGTACTCACACGTAAAGAGGCGCCTATTGCAAAAGGAGCCAAGATTAAAGAACCGACCAACATCGCCGCAAGTATCGCAAGTTGACCATCATAAGCTAAGTTTAGTCCAGCAGCGTCAATGGCGCTGGTAGCAAAAATAAGTACTGGGATATATAAAGGTAGAATGAGTAAGCTAAGTAGTACGCCTCCCTTTCTTAGTCCAACCGTTAGCGCTACACCAATTGCTCCAAGTAAAGACAATACAGGTGTTCCTAGTGCTAATGTAGCCATTAAGGCACCATAACTATTGCTATCTAAATGTAAGAGTACCGCAAGCAAAGGTGCGACCATAATTAACGGTACGCCAGTTAAAATCCAATGAGCTAATACTTTAGCCAATACCATTAACGATAATGGCTGAGGGCTTAATAACATTTGCTCTAAGCTACCATCACTGAAGTCGGCTTTAAATAAGCGTTCAAGAGATAGCATTGATGCTAATAACGCAGCAACCCAAATTATACCAGGTGCAACCCTTGTTAAAACTTGTGGCTCTGGCCCAATACCCAGCGGGAAAAGGGTGACAACTAAAATAAAAAATAACAATGGATTAAAAATATCACCACGATGGCGAATTGCAATTCTCAAGTCCCGTTGCAAGAGCGTCATGAATGCTGTGGTATAACTGATTCCTCGTTTCATTCAAATGCCTTATACAAATCGATAGTCGAGTGTGATTTTTCGTAAGATGTTATTACTAATAATGCTCATATCTTGATGTGTAGTTAAAATCACACATCCTCCAGACTCAGCATGTTGAATGAACAATAGCTCCAACTCTTCTACGCCTTTTTTATCAATGGCAGTAAAAGGCTCATCTAGAATCCATATTTTGCAATTGCTATGTTGCAATCTAGCTAAAGCGGTACGTCGATGTTGTCCTGCAGACAAGTGTCCGGCCAGCGCTTCTTCGAATCCAGTTAGGTTAACTTTTGTGAGTAATTCTGTGGTATTAAACTCATCATAGCCGCTGATTCTTAAATTGAAGTTAAGATTCTCTTCTGCGGTTAGTTCACTTTTTACTCCAGCCAAATGACCTAAATAGAGTAAATCGTGATTGAACTCATCGCGACAGCGAGTGATGTCTTCCCCAAGATATTCTACTTCGCCAGCATATGGGCGTGATAAGCCGGCAATAATCCTTAATAAGCTGGTTTTCCCTGCACCATTAGGACCTTCAATTTGGACAATATCACCTGAATTGATGTTAAAACTCAGTCCATCAAATAAAATGCGTTCTTCGCGAATACAGGTTAATTCGTTTGCGCTTAACAGTACTTGTGATTGGTTTTGTATGGTCACTTATCCCTCTTGTTTACGCGTGAGGATGAATTCGAAATGATATTAACACAAACGCTTTTATCGGTTTAGCTTTGTCACTGATTAAGTGCTAGCAATTTGATATGGTTCCAAAAATATGAATATAGTTTGAACTTTTTTACCAATTACTAATATATAACCTGAACTTCACCTGCTGTCTTAATTTAGGTACTAAGCTGAGATTGTTGTCACAAAAAGGTGAGTTTTTTTGCTACTTGTAGTAATCTAGTGTTGCTAAAAATGAGTCTGCCTTCTAAATCAAAGGGCAGCGTTAAGCTTTGTATATTTGCAATTAGGAACGTTGAACATGAAAAAATTGTTAGCAATGACTGCAGTAGCTGCATTAACTTTGTCTGCAAATGTATTTGCTCAAGAAGGTGAAGCTATTTTTAATAAAGCGTGTCAGGTATGTCACACTATGGGTGTGGCTGGTGCGCCTAAAGCGCATGATGCTGCGGCATGGGAACCACGCCTAGCTAAAGGTTTAGATGCCTTAGTAGGTTCGGTTAAGTCTGGTTTAAACGCAATGCCACCAGGTGGTATGTGCACTGACTGTACCGATGAAGATTACAAGAAAGCAATTCAGTTTATGTCTAAGTAATTTTTAACTAGACCAAAAAACCGGCTTATTAGCCGGTTTTTTTATGGCTATAAATTAGCGAGACTAATTTATAGCATCAGTGAAATCATACATTGTTACTGCACTAAAGTGTCTAGTGTTAATGTGGCTTTATCACCAACTTTAACGGCTTTAATCATACCCTTTAAATCTCCTGATTTAGGTTTGACGCTACCATTCTTGGATAGTACTGCAATGATCTCGACTTCTTGTACTGAACTTAATCTGACATCGCCCCCCATAGAAGTGCTGTCATCCAAGGTGATTGTGGTGGGTAAACTGCTGGCACTAATCTTAGTTGCTGCTAGTGGCACTTTAGGACCTTGGGTTGCGCGAGCGAAAATAAATATCGTATCGGTATCCGATACGAGATCGGCTAACTCAGGTGAAATGGATACTTCAATACCGACAGTTTTGGCATTGTTTGTCATCGCTGATTTGTGATTTTCATCATTTGGCATTGAGTCGGGAGTTTCGCCAAGTCGCATATTTGCCGACTCGATGGCATTCATCAATGCAGTTCT
Source organism: Shewanella sp. A22 (assembly GCF_053850585.1). Lineage (NCBI taxonomy): Bacteria > Pseudomonadati > Pseudomonadota > Gammaproteobacteria > Alteromonadales > Shewanellaceae > Shewanella > Shewanella sp. A22. The sequence goes on along the minus strand of NZ_JBSQBN010000155.1, from coordinate 5,047 downwards.
GTCTACATCATTACGATCACTGTCTAAAATCATTTGCCATGAATCAATTGCTTTACTGTAGTTAGCGGTAAAAAATGCATCCATACCAACTAGCAGTAATGTTGAGGGGTCTTGAGGATCCAATGCTAATGACTGATCTATTAAGGCTTGAATTGCGGGCGTTATCTGTTGATTGGCTTTATAGTATAATGCCGTTGCTTTGGGGCCTAGAAGTTCTGCCTGAACTCCCACAAGTTCCATCACTTTATCAAATGACGCTACCGCCTTATCATACTGGTTGGCAGAGATGTAAGCATGCCCAAGACTAAACCAAGCTTGGCTATCATCTGGCTGAGCTTGTACCTTCGCTTCCATTATTTGTACCCGTTGCGACATAATTTGTGCTGGGTCCATTCCTTGATGTGGATTACTGGCTTGCGGAGGGTTGGCTAATTCATTGTAAGCCCCGAGCTGTTGATAGAAATAACCCGATATCGCTAATAAGCACAATGTCATAAAAGCGGGCCATAAAGGACTTTTAGATTTAATTTCTACATCAAGGGAGTCATCACCTTTCTGTTTCATGTCTTGGAGTAGATTTATTTCTAACTCTTTCTTTAATGCCTCAAATTCTACTTGATCTAAAAGGTCATCATTTAATTCTTTTTCTAGTATGGCGATACGTTCTGCAAACAGTTCAAGGTTGGTTTGTCTACGAACACCAGACTCTTCAGCTTGCAATAGCTTTTGTTGGCGAAAATGTGGAACCCAAATCATGATTAGGCCGATGAGTACGACAAGCGCAATAAAAATCCAAAATGTGGTCATGGTGTCAATATTCACTTTTAGGTTAACAGAGAAAGCGGTATGTACCGCAGTGCTTGGAATATTGATTATACGTAAAGATTATTAATTGAATAGTAATATACGAAAGATATGAATCAAAATCCTGATAGTTGCGTACTGGTTCACAGATTGAAAGTGTTTGTTAAATAGCATGAAACTTTAAATTAAGCCTTGTGTCTGATACCCCTGCAATGTATTTATTTTAATAAGATCATTGTTCATAATGAGACTAACGACCCAATTTTGTACGAAAATGGCAGACAGAAGTCATAGCAAGTTCTAGAATAAGTTAAAATTCGTTTAAGCTAATGTGCGTATATTAGTTTCATCGCATAAATTGGTTCTGTCGTGAAAAGTTTGTTTCAGACCCCCTAATTTTTAAACTAAGGAATACCCATGATTCCAGAACTTGGACATTTCTCGTTAATTCTCGGTTTGGCTTTTGCCTTACTGTTAGCTAGCGTTCCGTTATATGGCTCCGCACGTAAAGACCAGTATCTCGTTCGCTATGCTTGGCCTCTGACATACGGGATGTTTTTTTTCATTAGTCTATCAGTAGTTACATTAGCTTATAGCTTCGCTACTGATGATTTTTCTGTGGCTTATGTTGCACATCATTCGAACTCCCAATTGCCTATCTTTTTTAAAATTGCTGCCGTATGGGGGGGGCATGAAGGCTCATTACTTTTTTGGGTGTTTGCTTTATCTGTATGGGCTGCTTCAGTAGCACTATTTAGTAAAGGTTTAGAAGAAGTATTTACCGCTAGAGTATTGTCGGTATTGGCAATGATTGTTGTTGGCTTTACTTTATTTATGATACTAACCTCAAGTCCATTTGAACGTATTTTCCCTATACCAGCAGAAGGGCGTGATTTGAATCCAATGTTGCAAGATGTGGGGTTAATCTTTCACCCCCCAATGTTGTATCTTGGTTATGTTGGTTTCTCCGTCTGTTTTGCTTTTGCGATAGCAGCTCTTATGAGTGGTAGACTTGATTCGGCATGGGCACGCTGGAGTCGTCCATGGACACTTGCCGCTTGGATATTTTTAACCGGTGGTATTTCATTGGGTTCTTGGTGGGCATATTACGAGTTAGGTTGGGGTGGATGGTGGTTCTGGGACCCTGTAGAAAATGCATCGTTTATGCCTTGGTTAGTGGGTACCGCATTGGTGCACTCATTAATTGTGACTGAAAAACGTGGTGCATTTCGCAATTGGACCGTATTACTGTCTATTTTTGCATTTTCATTAAGTTTACTTGGTACCTTTATTGTACGCTCGGGCGTGCTTACTTCAGTGCATTCTTTTGCAGCAGATCCAAGCCGTGGTTTGTTTATCTTGTTGTTATTAGGGATAGCCATTGGTGGGTCATTAACTTTGTTTGCCTTCCGAGCAAGCGAAATGAGTAGCCCTGCACGATTTGAACTTAAATCAAAAGAAACCATGTTGTTAATTTGTAATGTATTACTCACAGTTGCTGCAGGTACGGTTTTACTGGGAACTCTTTATCCTTTATTAATCGATGCCTTAGGCATGGGTAAAATTTCTGTTGGTCCTCCATATTTTAATGCTGTTTTTGTACCAATTGTGTTGGTGCTATTTGGCTTTATGGGAATTGGTCCAATTATTCGCTGGAAGAAATCTAAAGCAGGCGAAATTAAAAGACAGTTACTTGTTCCTGCTATTATCGCATTAGTCGTCGGAGTAGCGGCTCCATTTATTGCCGGCGGTGAATTCAATGCCTGGGTAATGTGTGGTGTGGCAGCTACCGTGTGGATTATGTTATCAACTATGCGTGCGGCTTATAATATCGTGAGTAGCAAAGATGGCGGCATTAATCTGAGTAAAATGGGTCGTAGTCAATTGGGTATGATCGTCGCACACTTTGGTATAGCGGTATCGGTAATGGGCGCAACTATGGTGTCTAATTATTCGATTGAAAAAAGCGTGCGTATGGGACCAGGTATTAGTCAAGAACTGGCTGGTTATACATTTAAGTATTTAGAGACTAAAAATGTAGTTGGACCAAACTATACTGCACAGCAAGGTCAAATCGAAATCTATAAAGATGACGAATTAATTACTCTATTAAAACCTGACCGTCGTCAATATAATGTTCGCACAATGGACATGACTGAAGCAGGTATCGATTGGGGACTATTTCGAGATCTTTATGTCACTATGGGTGATCCCATTAGTCTAACTGAGTTTGCAGTGCGTCTTAATTATAAGCCCTTTGTTCGTTGGTTGTGGTTCGGATCTATCTTTATGATGGTTGGTGGTTTCCTTGCTGCATCGGATAAGCGTTATCGTGTTAAGCAAGTTGCACAGCAGCAAGACGCAGAAAAAGCAAAATTAGCGACAGCATAATCACTCGGAGACACTATGAAGAAGTTTGTACTGTTTATACCTTTAGTTATATTTTTGGGTATGGGCATATTTTTATACAAAGGATTATTTTTGAATCCCAAAGTGCTTGATTCTGCATTAGAAGGAAAGCCCGTTCCGGCTTTCCAACTTCAACGTCTAGAAGTATCAAGCGAAGTTGTGACTGAAAAAGATCTTCCTGCAAAAGTATCAATACTGAACTTTTGGGCGACTTGGTGTCCTGCATGTAAATATGAACACCCTTATTTAATGATGCTATCGAAACGAAACTTGCTACCTATTTACGGTATCAACTACCGCGACGAGAGAGCACTAGCTATTAAAGAGTTAGCCACACAGGGTGATCCATATACCATGAACATCTTTGATAAGGACGGTCGATTAGGGCTTGACCTTGGTGTTTATGGCGCACCTGAAACATTCATTGTCGATCATAATGGCATTATTCGTTATCGATATGCCGGGCCTATAGATCAAACGGTATGGACACAAACCTTATATCCGATGATCCAGCAATTACAAGCTGAAGCAAAAGTCGATGGAGCGTCATAATGAAATTCGTGTATAAATTGATGCTTGCTTGTACAAGCATACTGTTTACTTTGTCAGTCATTGCTACGCCAGTTGACACTTATGAGTTTCAAACAGTAGAAAATCAGCAAAGAGCATTGTCTTTGGCGCATCAATTGCGTTGCCCACAATGTCAGAATCAAAACCTAGTCGATTCAAATTCACCAGTTGCCCAAGATTTACGTCTTGAGGTGTATACCATGGTAGATAGCGGCAAGTCAGATTCAGAGATTATTGAATTTATGACCAGCCGTTATGGTGATTTTGTTTTATATAATCCCAAATTGGACTCGAAAACTTATATTCTTTGGCTCGGTCCATTTGGATTACTTATTTTAGGTCTCTTTATTGGTTTTATATTTGTGCGTAAACAACGGATTCAAGCTACAGAATCGACAACCTTGTCTACCGAACAGCAAGCTGAGTTAGATGCGCTATTAAATGGCGATAAAACGACTAAGTAACAAATTGGAGAATTAACCTTGAAACAGTGGTTTGCATTTATCTTTAGTAGTTTCTTTCTTATAGGTATAACAAATGTGGCAGATGCATATCCAGGTATGCAAGCTGCTGCTGAGCAAACCTCTACCTCAACCCTTGAACGGATTAATGTACTCCCACAGCCATTTCCTATTGCTTTAGTCGATTTTACTAACCTTGTTGGCGAATCAATAAACTTTGAACAATATAAAGGTAAAGTGGTTGTTGTTAATCTTTGGGCTACTTGGTGTCCTCCGTGTGTTAGAGAACTTCCTGCATTGGATCGATTAGATAAAGCGTTAGATGCAGAACACTATGCATTATTACCTATATCTATAGATGCTGAATCTGTAAGTATTGTGCAGCCATTTTTGGAATCTTTAGGACTAGCTGCATTTAAATCGTATTTTGACCCACAACAACAACTGCGTGATGTTTTCCCTCTTGATACTATACCTGCGACATTCATTCTAAATGAACAAGGTGAATTAGTTGCTTATGTTCGTTCATATGTCGATTGGGATGACGAAAATGCTATGAGCTTCCTTGAACAATTTCGTCATAATGCAGTAAAAGTACAATAAACAGTCAATAAATTGTTTCAAACCCCTTAAAGGATCGCTTTTGGTGAAAAGATCGCCAAGCGATCCTTTTTTATTAAAAAAGGGGTTGCACAAAATCTTGTGGTGCCTATAATGCGCATCCACTGACACGGCAGACAGCGAAAGCGGTCACCGAGTGAGGTTGAATTAAGTGCTTCAAAACACAGAGTTCAACAGCGAAA
>NZ_JBSQBN010000154.1:0-9489 GCF_053850585.1 Shewanella sp. A22 | reverse complement strand
GCATCTAACGAAGCATAAAGGACTTTGAAACCCGCCAGAATGGAGTCTCTCAGGTATGCCACTTCTGTGTTACATCGATTTAAAAGGCAACAACCATTTCTACATCAATGTGCCTTGAATTGAAAAACCTGAGAGACTCTGAACTGACCAGATATTTAATGAGATTGGTATTATCATCTGAACATTATATTCGTTGGATTCTTAACGTTATTTAACCGCGATAACCAAACAATTTTTGCTCCATAATGGCCTGACTAACTGTTTCAGGTACTGCATTGACCCATTCGCCTTGGCCGCGACATATTTGCTGTAATATTTCTCGTGAAAAAATATTAAACAGATCAAGATTGCTTGATTCAATACTGGTAATAAAGCCGTTATCGAGTACATGGCGAAACAAATAGCGTAGGTTATTGGGTACGCTGACGGTGGTTAAATCATTAAGTTCACCTTTATCATCCCGTTCTGGGTAGACGAACAAACGAGTGTTGTCAGGAAATAACTTACCAAAAGCTTCAAGGATACCGCCTTCCATACCGCGATAATATTCTTCATCAAAAATTTGTTTTATGTTAACCATACCAACCACAATGCCGATTTGTAATTGAGTATACTGTCGAAAATACGCGCGTAATGAAAAATAGCGGGTGTAATCAGAAATCATCACGTTATAGCCTAATAAATTAAGTAATTTAACACGCTCCATGATGTCCTTTTCGGTCATGTTGGCATCTTTACCATGTAGGTCATTAAGCGATATTTCAGCGATAAGTACTGTACTTTTATCCGTTACACCCTCTAACGTTGAAAAGGCTTTATAACCTTGTTCAATCATATCAACGTTCAGTTTTGTTATTGGTTTAAATGATCCGCGAATCGTGAGTACATTTTTCTTGTAGAGCATATCGGCTGGTACAGCAACACTGCCATCAGCTTTAAACATGATGGCACGTGTTTTCCAACTGCGAATAAGATGAATGTTCTTTGCTTGGTTATCGACATCTTCAAAGTAGGGGCCTTGAAAGTCTATACACTCAATTTCTATTCGATTGGCTTTTAAACTGTCGCTTAGAGAGTCAATAATTTGCTTTGGGTCTTCAAAATAATAGTAACTGGCGTAAATGAGGTTAACCCCTAAAATGCCCAATGCTTGTTGTTGTGCTTCGGCTGTGTCATCAAACATACGTACATGCACAATAATATTTGATGGCTCGGCACCTGGGTACATTTGGATCCGTACGCCACACCATGCATGGCATTCGTTTTTACGATTAAAACTTTTGGCTGCAACGGTTGCAGCGTAAGCAAAGTAACGTGAAGACTTTGAACGAATAGGGCCTACTCGGTCAACGACCAAATCAAACTCTTGCTGCATCATTGCTAGCACTCGTGCTTTGCTCACATATCGTCCGTCTTCTTGGACACCATAAATAGCATCAGAGAACTTCATATCGTAGGCCGACATGGTTTTCGCTATTGTGCCCGCTGCGGCTCCGGCCACAAAGAAATTACGCGCAACTTCCTGTCCGGCACCAATTTCGACGATGGTACCGTATTTTTTCTCGTCTAAATTTAACCTGAGAGCTTTCTCTTTTGTGCCACGCGAACTGACTTGCTTGTCCATAATATCTCCACACAATTAAACGTTGATATTTTAAGGTTATGGATATCAATGTTATAGCAAGTGAAAATATGCGCTAGTGTTAATAGACAAATTAAGGTTAATTGATTGTTAGTGACGACCAACTGGTCGAGATATTCAAATCGGAGATTATCTTGGTACATCCATCATTGTTTGTAAAAAAACAGCAGAAAAAGGCGCCTTTTGCTGTTTTTTAATGTGTGGGCTTATACCATTTTCAAACAACACAAATAAATAATCATGACCATTACTGACATTGACTCTGCCCGCTAAATTAGCAATACCCAACATGCTACCGGTTTTAGCAAAAACATGATGCTTCAACGGCGACTTATTGAAATACCGTTTATAACGTAGAGTACCACTCACACCCGATTCAGGTAAAAGTTCGAGCAAAAAGTGGTACTCAGGTTGTTGATAAAGAGTGGTTAGTACGCTTAATACATGTTCTGGTGTGAGTAAGTTATAGCGAGATAAGCCTGAGCCATCGGCAATATTTGCGTTGGTTAAATCGATACCTATCGCGTAGAGAATGGTTTTTAATGCTTGGCTACTGCGAGTAAAATCACTAGGGGTTTGGTAATAAGCCTCACCCAATTTTTTTAATAAACTGTCAGCAATTAAGTTATCAGATTTTAGTAACATGGTTTCAAGCAATTCGGGTAATGCGGGGGATTGATGACTTGCAATGATTTGTTGTTGGGCAAGCCCCCTAGATTCTTGGGGCTTTTTTGATACCGTAATAGGGCGTCGATGTACAATCCCTAGTTCAGCAAGTTGTTTAGTCACAATCTGTTTGGCATAAAGTTGCGGATCGGTAATGGCAATCGCAAGTCGTAATGATTTGGCCCCAACATGACAACCACTAAGGTGATAGCGATTATTGTCAAATCGGCTTAAAGATAAGTGGCATTGTGGTACGGGATCGTCTAATTGGTCTGTTACTGCATTATTCTTGCTTAACGGTCTACCTACAGGTTGAACCGCTGGAAGAGTAATGTGTGGTGTGACGAAATAAGCATCATTACTGATTTCAATGGGAGGTGTCCCCATCATGGTGATATTAGCCACTTTATTGTAACCCGAAGTAGATAATCGGCCATAAACACAGTTTTTATCAATGATGAATGGTGAAATTGGTGCCGCGTAACAAATGCCTAAGTCGTCCCAAACCCATCCTGGTGCCTGTAATTGAGGATCTTGAATACTCGTTAAGACAATGTTTCCGGTCAGCTCTGTGATGCCTAGCTGACTTAATGGAGCGAATAATTGCTGCAAGTTTTGGTATGTTAATGTTGGGTCACCGCTGAATGCAATATAAAGATCACCGCCATAAATACCATTATCAATCTGACTGCTATCCAGAGGTTGTTTTGCCAATGTAGTTAACTGTGTTTGATAGGTAAAAGATTTCCCTAATTGTTTGGTTGCGGCTAAAGCCGTGAGTAATTTTTGAATACTTGCGGGCTGCATCAACGCCTGATTATTGTACTCAAAAACTGATTGTTGGGTTGTCATATCCCACACGGTAATACCGAGTTGCGAATGTGTTGGTTTTAATAACTGCAACATATTCTTAAGGTACAATGCTGCTGGTTGTTGATCGTTGTCGAGATGTGCTTTGGCCATGCTTTGTTGATTAAGTGGATAATTGGCAACGGCTGTATATGGAATGCTTAATAAGATGAGTAGCAGTAGCCCTACACTACAATAGCGGTAACGGAAATCTGAAACAGACGACTGTAAACTGAACAGCAAATAATTCATATAAAGCCTACATCACAAGCATAAACATTTTAGTATTTTAGCTGATGCTGTCGTTGCCTGATATGTATTTATCTAACGATTTTTCAGGGGGTGCTATGAAGCCTGTAAATCACTTTGTGATTAAGATTGTGACTTGAAAAACGCTAACGAGGTTATTGGCTTGCAATAAACAAATAAAGAGTAAACACTCCTTTTAGTCGTCATGATTGGCTTTTAAATTGATTCAACAACAAAAATAACCTCACTCTAGTACTTAATGAAAGAGGTTAGTAAGCGAGCAATTTTGCTAAAAAGTTGATTATATCGACAAACAAATACAATAAAACACCGACTATGTGAGAAAAATCTTGCTCATCACCTTGTTAATCGGTAATTTCTATCAGCTTAACTGACGGGCTAACACATATTTAACGTAGCGTCAGTGCTGATATATGCTGAAGTATGCTCCCAGAATTCATATGGCATTTCCAGACATAATGCTAAGGGCATACATAAGCAGATTAGCTTCGATAGCATAATGACGATTTGTTATCTATTTACGACATAGTCGACATACTATCTAAATCACATAATTAAGATAAATGAACGCTATGATAAAGGGAGTTTTAATGCTGCCCTCTAAATATCATGCTTACACATTACTGAATATTAAATAGCGCGCTTGTATAGATTATTGACGTGCTATTTTAAAATTTGATCTCATTACTGAATATCGTAATGGTCACCCATTTTAAGGAGGATGCCTTGCTGGATAAGCTAGGTGGTATTGCTTTAAATGCAGATGCCGTGTCTTGGTTGCTTAATCCAAAGGATTTTAAGCAAGCATTATTGACTAAAATTGCATCGGCAACATCTTCAATTTACATTGCAGCATTATATGTCGAAGATGATGAAGCAGGACGTGAGGTATTGCATGCGTTATTAGACGCAAAAGCCCTGAAACCACAATTAGATATCAAAGTATTAGTCGATTACCATCGTGCTCGCAGAGGATTGATTGGCCAAAAAAGTGACAGTGGAAACTACATTTTATACCGCGACTTAATGGGAAAAGCCTCACATCCATTTGATATTATCGGGGTACCTGTGAAGTCTCGTGAATTTATGGGCGTGTTACATTTAAAAGGTTTTGTTATCGACGACACGGTTATCTACAGTGGCGCCAGCATTAACAATATTTATTTGCAACAACAAGAAAAATACCGTTTCGACCGATATCATGTTATCGACAGCCCCGAGTTGGCGCGTTGTATGCGCGATATGATTAAACAAAACATAATCAGTGATCCTGCCGTCAGTATATTAAGTCAACATGCTGATGTTGAAGATAATCCAGAAAAAAATGACATTAAGAGTTTTAAACATCGATTGTCTCAAGCTCGATACCAATATACATCTACTACAGAAGGTAACCGTGTCACACCATTGGTAGGTTTAGGGAGAAAGAGTAATCAATTGAACGACACGGTCATTGAGTTAGTCGATACTTCATCACAAGAATTATTTATTTGTACACCTTATTTCAATCCGCCAACAACCTTAACGCGAGCTTTGGCACGTCACCTGCGGGCAGGTAAAAAAATTGATATTGTGGTTGGTGACAAAACGGCTAATGACTTTTATATTCCACCTGAACAAGATTTTTCAACCATTGGCGCCTTGCCATATATGTATGAACAATCGTTGCGGAAGTTTGCTAAAAACCAGCAATGGGCGATTGAGAATGGACAACTAAACATCCATTTGTGGAAAGACGGCATAAATAGTTTTCATTTGAAAGGGGTGAGTGCTGATAATCGAAAACATCTGATTACCGGTTCTAATCTCAATCCACGAGCTTGGGCTTTAGATTTAGAAAATGGATTATTATTACATGATGATTCAGGGTGCTGGAAACAATCATTTCAGCAAGAACAGCAATTTATTTTGCAACATACTGAACGGTTATTTCATTATAGCCAGATTGATACATTACAAAAATACCCAAAGCCGGTGAAAAAAATCATGAATAGAATACGACGTTTAAAAGCTGACTTTCTACTGCGCCGTATTCTATAATACATTAAAGTATCCTTATTAATTCACCACTATAAATGGTGGTGAATTTTTTTCACTCCAGAGCACCTGATGCCAGCGCAATTAAGCAAAACGATTAAATCACCTATCCATGCAGTACACCGCCTCTATGAGTACCGTAAAACACTGTCTACCAAACCCTTTGGTGCCCGGGGAAAGAAACTTGTTAGGTGTAATTTATGCCTTTTGGGTGAATTATTTTGCACTTGTAAGCATCGTCAATATTTACGCACTAACGTGAGTTTTATGTTGATTATGTATAATGATGAAGTGTTAAAACCGACTAACAGTGGAAGATTAATTGCGGATTTAATACCAGATACACATGCATTTTTATGGACTCGTACCAATCCCAATAACGCAATGTTAGCATTATTAAGTGATCCTTATTACCAGCCTTTTCTGGTTTTCCCACAACAATATGTTGAGAACGACCAAACCATTGTCGAGCATATATCCGCCGAGAGTTTATCCTCGCAACAAGGTCAGCAGAAAACACCATTATTAGTGATGCTTGATGGTAGCTGGCGAGAGGCGATTAAAATGTACCGTAAAAGCCCATATTTGCATCAAATGCCAGTGTTATCTTTTGCACCAGAAACGTTAGCGACTTATTCGTTGCGTAAAGGAAGCCATGATTTTCAGCTCGGTACTGCTGAGGTTGCGGCATTGGCTTTAGCCGCTGCACACGAACCACAAAATGCTGAAGCGTTATCTACTTGGTTTGATTTATTTGTTGAATCGTCGTTGCTAGGGCGTAATCGCCGGGCCAAAGAAACACTAACACCAATAACAGAATTTATTGATGCTTTTGAACAGGCTTTAAACACTAGTCATAAAGACAGAAAATAGTCTTACTAAACGAGTCATATCATCGCTAAATGGTTGCATATTGGGCCCAATTACGAGATGCTAATCGAACGCCCAAGGCCCAATATAGCCCAATAACATTATCACAATTGAATTGATATCATTATCATCTACCGTTTTAAGGACAATGTCGTACAAGCTATGGAAGAGTTGATTAATACTGCAAGAGAAATAAATCCTAAAAAATTGGTTATTTTGTGCCGTCTTGAACCAGGTTGCTTAGGGCCAGATGGCGTTGATCATATTGACACTTTTTGCCAAATATCTGAACGTGCTTTGGCTAATTTAAATGCTGATGTATGTCATTGGTTTATTGCCCCTCGTTTTGACAAAAGCTTAGTTGAAATGCAATACAGCCTTGCAGGAAAGGTGTTATCGCGCGATAAAGCCGTTAAGTTCATCGGCTCATTTGAACAGGATCTCGATCTAATTGAAGAACGTTTTGAAAATAAATTGACCCAATTAATTAATCAATATATTGCTCGTAAACGTTAAGTGTTAGCCATTTGTGCTCAGTCGAGTTTCGTTAAACGTTAATAATTTAATCCTATTGTTGTTTGGGGTTAATAACAGGATTTATTATGACTCCCTCAGCACAGAATGACACGTTGAAGACTATTGCCGCTCTTGGCACTGTTGAGCATCAGGCATTACATCAATTTTTACAGCAACAATTTGGTTTTAATGAATTCCGTGAGGGGCAGCAAGCGGTTATCGAAACGGTTTTAGCGGGACATTCAGCCTTAGCTATTTTCCCCACGGGTTCAGGTAAATCTCTGTGTTATCAATTTTGCGCTCAGCAATTGCCAAATCTGACTTTGGTTATTTCTCCCTTACTGGCATTAATGAAAGATCAGTTAGCCTTTTTAGCCAGTAAAGGTATTGCTGCCGCGAGTATCGATTCAAGTTTAACTTACGAGCAAACACAGCAGGTTATAAGTAATATTCGTGAACAAAGAACACGTATTTTAATGGTGTCAGTTGAACGATTTAAAAATGAGCGTTTTAGACAGTTTTTAAAATCGGTATCGATTTCCTTGCTGGTGGTCGATGAGGCACATTGTATTTCTGAATGGGGTCATAATTTTCGGCCTGACTATTTAAAAATCCCTCAATATTGCCAAGAGTTTGCCATACCTCAATGTTTGTTATTAACAGCAACAGCAACAGAGCAAGTTAAAATGGATATGGCATCTCGTTTTAATTTGTCAGCGCAACAGGTGGTGCAAACGGGGTTTTATCGGCCGAATTTAGATTTATCAGTGGTTGCAGTGAGTCAGCAGCAAAAGCTCAGTCAGCTAACACAAATTGTAAAAGAGTTTACTGGTGCTGGCATTGTGTATGTAACTTTACAGCAAACGGCTGAAGACGTAGCCGCTCACTTAATCCGTCAAGGCGTTAATGTTGCCGCTTATCATGCTGGCATGGAGCAACCGATCAGGCAAAAAATTCAACAACAATTTATGGATAATCAAATCCAAATTATTGTGGCAACTATTGCTTTTGGTATGGGTATAGATAAAGCGGATATTCGTTTTGTTATCCATTTCGATTTACCTAAGTCAATTGAAAATTACAGTCAGGAAATCGGTCGGGCAGGTCGAGATGGGCTATTATCCCATTGTATTACGTTAGCAAATTTAGATGGATTAAATACGGTTGAAAACTTTGTTTATGGCGACACCCCAGAACCACAACATATAGGTCAACTTTTAGATATTATCGCCAGTGAAACTGATAATGGACGTTGGGAAGTACAAGAAACAGCATTGTCTACGGCATGCAATATACGTTCTTTACCTTTGAAGACCCTTTTTGTCCAGTTAGAATTATTAGGCATTATGCGTCCTAGTTATGCATATTTTGCAGAATTTAAATATCGTTTCATTGAAGATCAACAGGCAATACTTAACCGTTTTAATGAGCGACGCCAAGAGTTCCTTAAGCTAATCTTTGCACATACCCAGTTTAAAAAAGTGTGGGGACAGCTTGATTTTGATAGTTTATATCAACAACATGGTTGTGAGCGTCAGCGTGTTGTTGCTGCCTTAGATTATTTAGCTGAACAAAATTTGATTATTCTTGAGACAAAAAAAATCACTCAAGTGTATGATGTACAGCAGCAGGCTTTATCGACTCCGCAACAATTGCAATTATTGACACAACAGCTTAGTCACTATTTTAGTGACAATGAACATAAAGAGATTGTGCGCATTGGTAAGTTAGTTGCTTTTTTCGAACTTGATCGTTGTTTAAGTGCTAATTTAGCTCAATATTTTGATGATTACTCGGTGCCAGAATCTTGTGGGCATTGCAGTGTTTGTCGTGGGCAAATAGCAGTATTATCAAAACAAGCTTTGGCTCCGTTACCAGACTCGGCCACAGTGACAACATTGCTTGAACCACTTACATTAGTCGCTCAAGCAAAATCGTTACCCACTCCAACCATTGCTACGCAGGCTAAATTTCTTGCTGGTATGATTATGCCAATGTTTAGTCGTTTGAAAGTAAAACAATTAGATGGCTTTGGACGTTTTAGTGCTTATCGATATCAAGATATTCTGGATACTGTTAATAGGGTGAATTCATGAAACCGGTTCCTGAAATATTGTTAAAACGACATGGTGATTTAATACAAAGTGAAGGTGTGACCGTGGTATCTCATATTCAACGACAAGTTGGAGATTGGGTATTACAAACGTTAATGATTAAAGATTGCGACGTGCCATTTAAATACAAACGCCCACAACGTTTCAAGAGTTTGTTAGATCAAAAAGTGAATCTAATTTATTACCCATCAAAAGAAGTGGTTGCTGGATTTGAAATTGAAATCATGCAAGTCGTAAGAGTGCGTCGATACTAAGAAATTTGATGTTTAACTGATTGGTGCGTGGGCTAATGCCATGTTGATGGTCTGGCATTAGTACCAACTTCATTTCGACAATGCATTGTAAACTGCAAAAACAGTGGATCTGTGATTTAGCATATAATTGCCTTGGTATCTTGGTCTAATACCAATCTCATTAAATATCTGGTCAGTTCAGAGTCTCTCAGGTTTTTCAATTCAAGGCACATTGATGTAGAAATGGTTGTTCCCTTTTAAATCGATGTAACACAGAAGTGGAATACCTGAG
>NZ_JBSQBN010000153.1:0-9648 GCF_053850585.1 Shewanella sp. A22 | reverse complement strand
GAGTATCATCTTCAGCTTTGCTTTGAGTATCATCTTCAGCTTTGCTTTGAGTATCATCTTCAGCTTTGCTTTGAGTATCATCTTCAGCTTTGCTTTGAGTATCATCTTCAGCTTTGCTTTGAGTATCGTCTTCAGCTTTGCTTTGAGTATCGTCTTCAGCTTTGCTTTGAGTATCGTCTTCAGCTTTGCTTTGAGTATCATCTTCAGCTTTGCTTTGAGTATCGTCTTCAAATTCATCTTTTTTTACATATGCATCAAAAACCTCTCGATATAAAGGGTGAAATTTTCCACTTTCCCAGAGGTTTTTTATGAAATGACGGACTTTAATGATTTCCATCCGACCTCCTCAAATAACTCATCAAGCACAGGGACTATTTCATTGATGGCTTCAACATGACTTAAAGCTGAATAATCACCTAATGGCACTTCTCCAGCTTGCCAATGACCCATTTGGAAATTGATTAACTCAGGGCAAATGTTTTTCTTTAATAAGTGGGATTTTAACCAATGTCGTCCAGCATTAGCAGGCAGTTGTATTTCATTTTTACAATAGTTTACAAGCTCTGAGGGTGATAAGTTTGTCGCTACTACACTATTGCCTTGTCTATTTAAAAAAAAGAAAGGACCTTGTTCTTTACGTGAATTTCGGATGACTTTGTACCATTGTGTTGCCTGAGTATGATTAAAGCTCAACACGTGTTGCTGAACGTCAACTATGTTGTCAATCGTACTGCACATCTTTGGCAGTAACACGCGCAACAATGAACGTAAACACCCTAAGTGACGTTTATATTCGTTCAATTGAGATACTAAAATATTGGGCACTGCGACAATACGAGAATGACTAAAGTCAGAATCGTCTTTGTCACTTATCCCCATTAAATTTAATAACGGTAAAAATAAAGCAAATGTCGGTAACGGATTCCAAGCCGCTCTATAGCCCGTTCCAAATAGCAACATCCAGGCTGTATAAGCGGTAAATGCATTATGATATTCAATCATATCTGACAATCGATGATGAAAACCAGGTATAGACGCTGACACTCGCTTTGTTAACGAGTTAATTAAGGTTGATATAGCATCATTTGTAGGCGTGAAAGATGACCCTATGAAAGGATTAGTTTGATCAAAATGTCGAAGTTCAAATAATGAAATCGGTAGTGGTTTGCCCGAGTACCGTTGAATATCTTGTTCAACATTTTGCCATAATTTGCAGAGTTGCTCGGTTCTAAAAAGATCGCTGACATTCGCGTAACTTCTCGCAACACGAGTCGTGTACATATGCACTGCATAGCTATAGTCGATAAAAATAGGATCAATAACATCAGTTGAATTAAGATAATAACTAACAAAGTTAACCAATCGTCGGACACTTACGCGGCCTGAAGCATGTCGATCGGATAGCTTTTTTAGCTTTCGCACGACTGTACTCGTAATTATTTTTGAATCTTTTTCATTAAGGATGGGGCCGGTTAACTGAGCTCCCCTATTTGAAACTATGAGCTTTTGTAAAAACTCGGGGCATGGCGTAAAAACCTCCTCTTTAACTTCTCTTAGCCCTTCGTTATCCAGCTTAGCTTTTGCTGAATGGCTTACATAGAAGAACCACCACCCTTGCCCAAGTTCATCAATATACAAGCCCTGCTGTTTTCTAGATAAATCTGTAAATACGACTAAGCTTTGTATTTCTTCTACAGATTTACTCAATAGCAACATTAGCCATATTACTATCGCCATTTCGCGGTTGGCTGGTCGATGCCCCATCAGGATTAATTTTTCAATGAGGAAGTTAAGCTCTTCAGGCATTAATAATTGTGTATTTTGTATGCCCATATTATGAGAGCGACGAACACTTGCGGTGACATCTATAGCATTTCTATTTTGTACGTGCTTATTGAAAGGAATAGCTGTGTCGAGTAGTTCTGTTTTATCACGTTTAGTATCTACGTCACGGTTATTAATGACAAATGTCTGAGCAGCATACTGGTCATCATCATTTAAACCTTCACTATTAGGTATTAAAGGTTCGTCAGGGAGCAATGCAAATATGTCATCATGGGAGCCGACAATCGGGATCGCAATGGGATCTGCATAACGTTTAGGTACTCTATCAATTGCAGGTCTTCTTCGAGTGATATGTTTTGCTGGTTTCCAATCATTGGAAAAGAAATGACACAGTGTTCGAAGATAATTTTTATGTGGTAGATATGGCCATGTTTCTTTACTTGTAAGATATTGATCTAGTTGGTGGGCAATGGCCGTTGGTGAATCGGCCGATGTATTTGGTATTGTCTCGCGTACAAAATTCAGTTCTGGGGCAGTGGTTCTCATGAAAAGCCTGAAATTAGAGCAGGCATCTTCTTCCCTTGTTGAAGATTCCCTTGCTAAGTCTTTGTCTCTGAGGGTATCTAACACTGAGTAATAGTGCTTGATGAATGTTGCAAATAATTCGCATGATTTTATCGTCAGGTTGTACTCATAAGATTTAAGCAACACAACATAAAAGGGATATTCACTGCACCACCCTTTTTGATACTTGGTCCGATGATATTCTTTGCTGATATAACGGTCCTCGATATCAAAACTATACTTGTGCAATGCATCAAAAATATAGGTTGCCAAATGCAACTCTTTCATTATCGATTGTGCTGAGTTAAAAGATATATTTCGTATACCATCTATCATTCGAATTACTTGTTTAAGTCCCCCGAGAGATTCTGGGGCGAATATACGCTCAACAAATTCATCTAGATCTTCACTCACTTCGTCTTTGCCAATTTGCGGCATTTTGAGTTCGCAATATCGACATATATGCTCTATTAAATGTTGCTTGATACTTGTCATTTTAATCTGACCGTTTTAGTGCTGACATGTAACCACTCACACAATTGTGTTTTGGTTTTTATCATTGGAAACAGCGACTGCCATTGTGGGGAGTTAAAAACTGATGGTTGTTCATCAGTGACAAACCATGCAGATAAAGATTGAGTGATTGAATCTCCTGTGACATTAACAAACTGTTTTAATAACGGCCTAACAATATCATTGAGCATTAATAAATGGAGTGTGTCTTTATTAGGGCGCCGAGGTAACACAATACAAGGTACTAGAGCTTTGGCATCACCAGCATATATTTTACATAGCTTTTGATAGGTCAATAATCCAGAAATTAAACGATAATAACCTGCCTGAGTTTTACTTGCTAACAAGGGTGCTTGGTATGAGTCGAGCAATATTGATGCGGGGGATTCGACGCTATCATCTGAGCTTGGTTTTAGAGTACTAAGAAGGTTAAACGATTCACAGAAGGTTTTAAGCGAACGCTCAAGTTGAATTTGATTAAATGCAACCATCTCGAGTTTAACGTCGACTAGCAACTTATCTAAACTCTTATTGAAATGCTCAGCATGTACGTTCATCACTCCCCCTAAACGACAAAATAGTGGTCAATTTCGACATTTTCATATTGTGCCTAAATCGTGCCCACTTCAAGCAAAAATATTGCGAATATTCGCTTAAATTATCGAAAATGAGATACTGATTACGATACTAAAACCTGATAAATAAAGGGATACAGCTGAAATGTAGAGTTTGGAGAGATTTACTAAAATTAAATATAACACGTCTTGACATGGTAGGGGTCGGTGGTTCGAGTCCACTCGGGTGTACCACTCTTTTCAAAGAGTCTAAACATTGAAATTGTAATAAATGTAAACAATACACCCGTAGCTCAGCTGGTTAGAGCACTACCTTGACATGGTAGGGGTCGGTGGTTCGAGTCCACTCGGGTGTACCATTTCATGCAGTAACTCCTCGTTAAAATTTTTAGATTCATCATATTATTCAAGACAATCTACCCAGAGCAAAATTGTTTTAGTTCATTAATGTAATGCAATATTACTGATGTTTAAACATGTCTGTTAACGTGAAAATTTATGAAATAATAGCTACAAGTTTTTTAAACTTAATCGTATTGTAACCCTCCCTTAAAATCACAATGTAATTTCGAGTCTGTGGTGCGAGCACGACATCCTATTCTAAAGTAATCTTTGGTGTACGTAATTCATAAGCAGAAGAGGTATCGAGACTTTTGTTGAGTTGTTCGTCCATTAACTCGTATTCCCTAATGATTATCGGATATCCGATGATGTTATTTTGATCAATATTTTATTGATTAAGACTTAGATAACATTCCAATAAAAATAGATTGAAGTTTGTGCATAGTTTAAGAATACAAATCGTCAGAAATACTAAGCCAAATGCGTTCATATCATTTGTTATTATTTTTTGTACTGACCTGACACTTTGCTTTTGGCTTGTGAGGGCTTAGATCTGCTCGCGCTTTTAACCAATACATAATTAAAGCGATAGTATTTACTGTAACAATAATACTTAATACTACGATGATTATCAGCCAGTTGTCTGTCATTTAGCATTAGTAAAAGTAATTAACACTTTTACTAATGCTAAATCACACCAAATTTTAACCTATTGATTTATATAAAACGGAGTAATAACTCACACCTCAAGGTGTAATAAAGTTACCAAGTGAGTAATATAAATTACCTCATTTTCTGTTTATATTGATTAAAATCGATGACATTACTTACTGTTTTAATGGTTGTATCCGGTTGTTGAGTAATCGATATATTGCTGATTAGCTCATCTACATCAGATGTATTATCATCGTTTGGTATTAACAAAATGTCTTGACAGTAATCCATCATGTTCACAATAGGCATAAATTTTTTAGTTTTATTTTTTACTCGCTTCATTTGAGTGTTTAGATGAATCGACAAATCAGTACTCAGATCCTCTGTCAGCTCATTAAGCCCTTGCTCCGCCAACATTTGGGTTATCCAAAGTGCGGCATCACTAATATGGCCGCTAATGCTTAAGTCGGTATTTTTAACCCAGTGAGTATCCATGTTCACCTCAGATAACTCACTTAATAGCATAGCAATCTCACTATTTGGTATGGCGCGCAGTTGCTGCAAGGTTTCCGCTAATGAGTATTGCCACTGCATTTGCAAGCGTGCAGCTAATTCATCCAGCGTTAACTTGGTATCAACCGGAATAAATACTGTAAAGCGGCTGTTTGCTTCACAGGCAATGATGGTTTTATGATGTGATTTGTAGGCATTGTCGATAATGTGTAATTGCCAGCAAAATGTTTGTTGGTCTGACTCTAAGGCATGGACGCCGACTCTGTGGCCCTCCTTCGTAGGCAAGCGAGGTAAATCGGCTTTAAGCCATTTGTTGAGAGCATTGGTTGTTGATAGTAATAATGTCATCTTGTCTTCGATCTGTTTAAATTATCTAAATATCTGAATAATGTTTACTTATCATCTCTTTTAGGCAAATAAATATAAGTACTCGCCCGATTAGCTAAGGTCGCACTTCTCTCTAAATGATTCATCCATTCTTTATCATCTAGTTGCTCAAGCCAATGTGCAATATAACTAATAGATAATGCTCTTACCTTTTTATTTATACCAAAACGAGCACACAAGAAGGAAGACCCTATTTCGGCGACTAATTCTTCAAAAGCATACCTATTGTCGCTAAAATGTCCGAATTCACGATTACAACGTGTTTCATGACCAGTCCAATGTATCATCTCATGTAGTAAGGTTGCGTAATAAGCTTTAGTACTATCTTTTGCCTTAAACAATTCTTTATGAGGCATCTTAATCATATCGTCATCATAATAGTAAGCCGCATTACCATCTTCTTTTGAGTATTCGATATTAATTGCTAATTCATCAATACGGCGTGACAGCACAGATATATCTCTTACTTTAGTGTCAGCAAAATTTTTACCTGTGTAACCTATCACTTCATCTGCATTATATACGATGGATATTTTTCGCCCAAAAGTACTTTCTGTTCGATGATTATCATCATTGTCAAACTCGTCTGCATTTTCAACTTTAAAGTAATGAAAAACAGGTGCTAACTTTGCACCATGCTTTAGTTCATAACCAAGTTTTTTCCATTGCTGCTGTGTTGCCCACAAATTACTCTTATAACCATATACTTGGGCTATTATTGAGAGGAAAAACCACGAATGAAGCGATTTATATTCCCTATGACTTTTAGCATTGTAATGGTTACTTCCGTTAATCGTTGACAGCCATTCCGGCAAAAATTCTTTGTTATTTTTTCTTAGACCACGATTAATATTGGCAAACACATCGGCGTCTAATTCCCAATTAGCTGTTGTAATTTGAACAATATCAACTAAGCGTTTTAGTTGTTTAAATAATGGTTGTTCTAGAAAAACTAGCAAGTCTTGAGCTGACTCAAAATCGTATTCGTGTATGTCTAAAGTATTTAAAAAATCACACCACCAATCAAATTCTTCTAATAAGGACTTTACACCACCTTTAGTGACATTAGCCCACTCTTCATTAGGCGAACTGTTAAATAACTGTTCTAGGCTAGAGGTATTATGCTTATAAGCTAGCGCGCTTAATATCTCTGAATAAGGCAATCCGAGCCATATTTCTAAGCTAGCAATCTTTTTTGATGCTTGCCTTAAACCATTGATACTAGCGTTTAAACATTGATCTTCATCTAACCAATTTATTGGATTTGAGGTTGATTGTGTTTTATACAAGAAAGAATTGAATTGAGTATTACCATGTAATTCAGCACTTCGAGTTAACAGGCTTTGAATCGTACGCCCTGTTATTAATGCATACTCTTGTTGTATGAAAAAATTCTGCCTAAATTCAGTTAGGTTAACCATATTATTAAAATTCCGTTTTATTATTCAATCATCATTGTTTGACTGCTAATTAGCGAGCCAGTTATACCGGTCTTTAATTTGGTATTATTTCGACCAATTCATCATCTGCCCAGCTATATGATATAAGTGTTATTTCGTACAAGCTCATATCGCAACAGTTAATCACTTCTAGCTTCATATCATTTAATTGTGTTTCAAAACAACCATCTATGAGTTCTTCATTATCAAACTCTTCGGCTTTAAATTCATAGCAGCGTTTTAAATAACCTGAGAAGCCAATTTGATGTTCAGCGGTGACCTTTACATCATTATCAAGCTGTATATCAATATCCGACTGCGAAAATTCAGTTTGCACTTCATGCTCAAATTTTTCTAGCATGGTAGGTATATTACCTTCAGCATCAGCTAAATCCTCTGATGTAAGTTCATGCGTTATCACTAGCTGAAATTGAGCCATAATTTCAAAAACTGCACTGTCTGACATACAGACCTCCTCGGCTTGATATTGTATAAGTGGTTAAAGCGTGCCAAAAGCTAAATTAAACATGCTTTTTTTAATGAAGATGGAGTAGATAGCTCTGGATGGCAATTCAGCACATCATAACAATCAGCCAACTCACGGGCTTCACTTAAAGATTGGCGAAAGATTTTTAATGAATCAGTCAAGGTAATGTCCTTATCTAAATATTTCTAACCATTGATTTTATGTTTATGCTGCAACACTTTAATTGTTATCCATTTTCAATCATTAATGTCATCATTTTTTGACTTTGATAACGCAGAGTTACTTAAGTAAGGTACCTTACCCGATGGAACTAAATTAGCTGCAGCATCTAAGTGAACGTCCTGATCATCAAAGAAAATATGTGGTCTAAAGGCTTTCAATACTTTAGTTTTTTCTACACCACCTAAGAAAAATGCCTCGTCGACATAAACTCCCCAATGCCTCAATGTTTTAATTACTCTCATTTCAGATGGACTATTACGAGCGGTGACTAGTGCAATTCGTATAGGCGAGTATTCTACACGGATAGGAAGTCGATCTTGCAGCCGCGATAATTTATGTAGCAAACTAGCGTAAGGTCCTTCGGTCATAGGAATGTTTTGCTTAGCATCTTCTTGCGCATGAAAAGCTGCCATTCCTTCAGTCTTGTAAACCAATTCACTTTCATCGGAAAACAATACGGCATCACCATCGAAGGCGATGCGGACTTGACCCTCGGGTATTTCTGGCGCATCCGTTGGCGGTGCTTTTAATATTGCCGCGGCACAGTTCTTGGAGTCAATCACCTGCTGAGCATCTTTAACATTGGTGGTGAGAAACAGATCCACATCAAAGGCATCAAGGTAATCAGCAACGGTTTCACCTGCGGTAAAGGCTGAACGGGTTATATTGAGCTTGTAGTGACGAATGGTATTAAGCACCCGAAGACCAGTATCAGGGCTATTTCGTGACATCACCACGACCTCAACAAGAGGGCCATTGTCCTGCTGATATTGATTAAGGCCAAGTAAAGCTTTAATCAGAGGGTAACCAGTGCCAGGCTTTAGCGGCTCATCTTCGTGTTCCAGCATAAACTCGCGGTATTTTTCAATAGCAGTATCAGGATCTGACTCAAAGGTTTCCCTGAAAATTTGGTCAGATTCCGCCATATCGAATAGGGCCGTGGCTGAAATACCAACGACTAATGTATTAGAGAGATCTAGTGGCATAAAAACATCCTTGTTTCAGAGGCTTGTATTCAAGCATGAAGCTTTGCTTAACTCAAACTTTTTTGACAGTAAAGTAAAATAATTATGACAAATGTAACCATCCCTTATATTGATCATATTTTAAGAGATGGTTACATTTACACCATCATATTTTGACAAAAATCTTCGATAGATCATAGAGAAAGCTCTATTAAAAGAGTAGTATTACAGTCTATTTTTTGATTCAAACAACGAGACTTGTCATGAAATTCCTTGTTGATACTCACGCTCATACCATTGCTTCTACTCATGCTTGTGTAACCCTCCCTTAAAGTCAGAATGTTTTAAATAGAGTTTTCCATTTACACTAAACCAAATGGAGAATTACATGAAAAAGACACGTTTTACTGAAAGCCAAATTATCAACATCCTCAAAGAAGGCGAGTCTGGCGCACTCACCGTGCCAGAGTTATGCCGCAAACATAATGTCGGTCAAAGCACCTATTACAAATGGAAATCAAAATACGGTGGAATGCAAGCCTCTGATTTAACTCGTATGCGGGAATTAGAAGCCGAGAACGCCAAACTTAAAAAGATGTTTGCTGATGTCAGCTTACAAAACATGGCACTCAAAGATATTGTTGAAAAAAAGCTATAAAGCCAGCAGAGCGGAAGGTGTTAGCCCACTATGCCATTCATGAGTTTGGCCTAGGAGTTGTGTTGGCTTGTGATGCGTTACGGATCAGTCGTTGCACATTTTATTATCAACGTAAACGTATCGATGATAATGACATCATTGAGGCCGTATCAGATATTGCTGAGAAGCATAGGGCTTATGGGTTTCGGAAGATATTCAAACGACTACGACTCTTAGGGCATAAATGGAACCATAAACGCGTGTACCGTGTTTATTGTGGTTTGAAGCTTAACTTACGGCGTAAAGGGAAAAAGCGCTTACCTTCACGTGAGCCCGAGCCGCTGGCTGTTCCAGCCAAAGTTAATGAGTGCTGGTCAATGGATTTTATGAGCGATAACTTGTTTTCGGGCAAATCGTTTAGAACGTTTAATGTGATTGATGACTACCATCGTGAAGCTTTAGCAATAGAAGTGGACTCAAGCTTACCTGCGCAACGGGTTATACGTGTACTGGATAGAATCGCAGCCTATCGCGGTTATCCAAAGCGCTTAAGGCAAGATAATGG
>NZ_JBSQBN010000152.1:0-9840 GCF_053850585.1 Shewanella sp. A22 | reverse complement strand
AACGAAGCATAAAGGACTTTGAAACCCGCCAGAATGGAGTCTCTCAGGTATTCCACTTCTGTGTTACATCGATTTAAAAGGCAACAACCATTTCTACATCAATGTGCCTTGAATTGAAAAACCTGAGGGACTCTGAACTGACCAGATATTTAATGGGATTGGTATTAGGTATTAAATTACTTGGTGAGATATAAGCTACACAGCAATACTCCATTAGGGTGTTTTAATTAAACACACCCTATGATTAGCCAACTTGTGTTATATAAACTTATTTAAATACGCAATGCTTTGCGTAATCGGCAACTTCATTGGCAGTCCAATCACCGCTTTCTCTTTCTTTCATTTGCTTACACCAAGCATCGCTACCCACTTCTGGCGCACATGCCGTTAAGCTAAGGGTTAACAATAACGCGCTTGATGCAGCCAATAATTTTGATAAAAACATAAATAAGTTATCCTTTGTTAATAATTTGGGCGTTTTTCAAGAACCATAATCCATCAAGACTAACACTGCGAACGCTTGGCTATCCAAGTTACCGCATCTTGTTTACGTTCTAACGGAAACCATGCTATTTCGCCCTGCATAAAGGGGCCCATTAGCCTTACAGCATTACCCACCCAATCTGGGCCGCCTACAAACACTAACGCATCAAACGCGGGTAATTGAACTTCTCCGCTACCAGTTAGTGAGCCAAATTCCCAGCCTTCTAATAACACATCCGCTTCGATATAAAGACACACTTGATCCCAATCTTTACGATAACTCTTAATGGCGGGTTGTAAACGGGTACGATAATCTTGTGCCGATAAACGGCCACTGACAAATAAGCTAATGACACCTTTGGTAATATCAGGGATTTGACATAACATAACGGCAACTCCGGCCCTCTAACGAGGCCATAGAACAGACTTTATACGGTGATGTTATCGTGTAAAGCGACAATGGCGCACATGATAACAAAACTATTCTAGTTTTTTCATTAAATATCTAATAAACCTGTGACCAGTCAGGCTTTTTAGTTCCATAACCTCAGTAACATTCCCCCCTTCTCGCGTTCCGTTCCACAGCAGACAACCCTGAAAATTTTCCTAGACTGCGGTAGAATAGACTCACAACACAAACATGCCGCTTTAAAAACAGTAAGCAGCGTTATCGGTTTATGACCGTTATTTAAGGGGCCATCACAATCAAATGATACAAATTACTCAACGCGTCATATTGCAAGACAATGAAATTGAATGGCAGTTTGTCCGTTCAAGTGGTGCTGGTGGTCAGAATGTCAATAAAGTGTCGACCGCCGCCCAGCTCAGCTTTGATATTGCTTCATCGTCTTTGCCTGAATTTTATCAACAAAAGCTATTAGCCAAAGCTGACCACCGTATTACTAAAAGCGGAAAAATCATCATTAAGTGTCAGCAATCTCGTAGCCAAGATTTTAATCGCCAAACCGCATTAGAGCAATTTATCGAATTAGTAAAAAGTGTTGGTATTGTACAAAAAGCCCGTATACCCACTCGAGCGACAAAAGGCAGCCAAACGCGACGTATTGAAACAAAAAAACAACGTGGTGCCACCAAAGCCATGCGTCAAAATAAGTCAGACTATTAATTTTCCTAGGTAGCTGAAGATTTTAAGGTTTACCAAACGGTCATCTTCAGTAAGAATGAAGGTGTTTAGTTTATTGCCCACCACACAGGAAGAATCATGAGTAGCATAGCCAAAATTTTAGTCATTAACGGCCCTAATCTTAATTTGCTTGGTCGTCGTGAGCCTGGGCATTATGGCCATCAAACCTTAGCCACCATAGTGAGTGACCTCACTGAAACGGCTAACAACGTTGGCGTGACCTTAGAACATATTCAGTCAAATGCTGAACACCAGCTTATTGATGCGATTCACGCTACCGATGCACAGTTTATTATTATCAACCCAGCCGCTTTTACCCACACGAGTGTCGCTTTGCGTGATGCAATACTCGGCGTAGCCATTCCGTTTATTGAAGTACACTTATCAAACGTACATGCCCGCGAACCATTTAGGCATCATTCGTATTTTTCTGATAAAGCCCTTGGGGTGATTTGCGGCCTTGGTGCGCAAGGTTATGATTTTGCGCTGCAAGCCGCAATTAAATACCTAAAAGATAACACCAAAGGATAAGATTTGAGTAAGTTAAAAGCCGATGTAAGCATTATTTACAGCGGTATATTCAGTCAATGGGACAATCAAAGCGATGACTTGCCGCGTTTGTTACAGGCAAGCGTTTATATGCCCGCAATTATCGACACCGAATTAGGCTTTATTACTCGGATCAAAAAAGCCAAAAACCAAGTACTCACTTATTGCATATATCATCCCGATATTCCAGATGATGATGGCCATATTCGCCCGCCATTTGAGCGAGGTTCATACCCAATCGACCTGAATATGCTCGATCTCAGCAAGAATTTACATGCGTTTAGGCAAGGAATTTATGACTGGTAATGGTTATCCCTTTCCAAAATCGATAACGCAGCATAAACGCGTGTAAAACTTGCCCTTTGGGTGTTTCGCCGCGTTCCCACTACGTTGTTGCGCTAATTTATAAGGTACCGCATTACCACGCCTAGTATTGAAAACACGGTGAAGTTCTAAAACATGCATCGTCAGGTTGATTGGGTATCTATCAAAGAAATGATTGGCGCTTTTATCTGGGCGATTGCATCTAGGCACCAATTGGCAATAAAGTCGGGAACTGGCGGATGACACTGGAGTTAAATGGCAAAATGATTGCCGACAAAACATTTAAAGTGCATCGAGCAGATTAATTGCGACACCTAATAGTCTGTGCAGCAACTTCACTAAGCTAGAATGTTTGCTATACTCCGCGCCAATTGCCACACCATTTAACGAGCCCCCATGTCGATTCAATCTGTTTTAGCCAATGCATTAACCAAGCGTGCCACTTTTTTTGAGCAAGCAAGACAGGATAATACTGATTGTTATCGCGTATTCCATGGCACTGTTGAAGGTGAAAATGGCCTTAATATTGACCGTTATGGTGATGCCTGGCTTATTCAAACTTTTCATCAAAGCTTGTCCACACAGCAACTTGAAGACATATCAAGCCTACTGACTGCTCATGCGGACTATCATATCGTTTATAACGATCGCTCTGGCAGCCATTCTCGTGTGGTCAATCATGCCGAAAATGAAGCCCAAGACTATGCGCAATCAGAACAAGAGATCCATGAAAATGGCATCGCGTTCACATCAAAGCTTCGCCATGAAGGGCAAGACCCATTACTGTTTTTAGACATGCGAATTGGCCGCGAATACATGCGCGCTAACAGCCAAGGTAAAACGGTATTAAATCTGTTTTCATACACCTGTGGTATTGGTACTGCAGCGGCGATGGGCGGTGCTCGTAGAGTAATGAATGTCGACTTTTCATCATTTGCACTGGCTGCAGGGCATAAAAATGCCGAGCTAAACAATGTCACCGATGTGTGTGAATTTGTGCAAAGTGATGCGTTTCCGGCACTGCGTCAATTAGCGGGTTTGCCCATTGGTGGTCGTCGTAATCAAAAACTGCCTAAATATCCAAAACTGCGCCCAACTCAATTCGACTTAGTGTTTTTAGACCCACCCCGTTTTGCGAAAAGTGCATTCGGTATTGTCGATTTAGTGAATGATTATCAAGGCTTGTTTAAACCAGCAGTATTAGCAACAAAAGTAGGCGGTAAAATTGTCTGTTGTAATAATGTCGCTAAAGTAGATCGCCAAACATGGTATGACAGTCTACTTCGTTGCGTTGAAAAGCAAGGCCGTAAAGTCACGGCTAGCCAGTGGTTAGACTGCCACCCAGACTTTCCCGCATTTGATGACAATCATCCATTAAAAATCGTGGTATTGACTATAGATTAACGTTAATGATTTGATTATATATAAATCATTCAGCCACCTTTACGGTGGCTGCATGGTATCGGCGAATTCACATCAATGGATTATTACAACACCGACGTAACTTTTGGGCTCCCCGCGACACTTAATGCGCTATGACCTCGAGCATCTAAACGGGTAAAAGATTTATCTAAGATAGTATCAACAAATTGCCAATCACAACGGACTTCGTCTTGAGTCAATGTCAGTAGTAGATAACCTCGGTCCTTCATATTGGTGTATTTAAGATCCGTAACCAAATCAACAATAGCCGCTTCTGTCGCGGGCATTTCAGCGTCAGACAATCCTAAATAATACTCGAGTCCAGGTGATGATACAGAGCTGGTGGCAAATTCAACCCCAACAACATCTCCGTCGCTATCGGTTAAATCGCTCGCCCATGCATTATGAGTATCACCAGCTATCACCACTAAGTTATGATTTAACGATTTTGCTGTCGCATAAATCACTTCACGTTCATAAGCATAACCATCCCAAGCATCTAAGTTGTATGGAATAGCTGGCAACTGTAGCAGTGTGATAACCTCAGCGGTGAGCTTAGCTTGATTAGCTTGTAAGTAAGCTAACTCGTCTGCGGTTAATGTTGGATCATTGGCTTGAGCACGACCTGCTAATTGGGCTAATCTGGCGAGCTCTGCAAATTGCGGAATACTCATTTGCTGGGTCGCTATCGCTGCTGGCATGAGCATTTTACCCATCAAAACCTGCTGCCCTAATACCTGCCACTTAGCAGTTGATTGCAATAAGGACTGTTGTAGCCACAATAATTGAGGTTGCCCTAACAAGGTACGATGAGTGTCGGTGACATCGGCCGAAAATGTTGGGCTGTCAAATTCACCCGTTGTTGGATCAATGTAGTCGGCATATTCTAATTGTTTATCACGTGCTAGAACTCGTGTATCGAGCATGTGTAAATCAAC
The DNA here is from genome assembly GCF_053850585.1 of Shewanella sp. A22. Classification (NCBI taxonomy): domain Bacteria; kingdom Pseudomonadati; phylum Pseudomonadota; class Gammaproteobacteria; order Alteromonadales; family Shewanellaceae; genus Shewanella; species Shewanella sp. A22. Next base: position 4,980 of record NZ_JBSQBN010000152.1, on the reverse strand, counting down.
CAAGTTACCATAACTAAAGCTTCTGTAAATTTCGTCATGGTTACCTTCGCTCCAAGGGCGAATAGGCAACCATTCGAAGTACGCTTGTAGTGCAGCATCTTTACGTTGGTCAAAATCGCCTTCACCGTCATTATGATTTTCAGCACCCTCTCTCCATGTATCGTTGGCCACTTCATGATCATCCCACACGGTAATAAATGGCACTTTAGCATGCAGCTTTTGTAAGCTCGCATCGCTACGATATTGGCTGTAACGGGTACGATAATCTTCAAGTAAAAACAACTCGCCTTCAGGCAGCACTTCACGGTCTAATTCTGCGGCGTGCTCGCTGGCATATTCACCACGAGCATATTCATATAAGTAATCGCCCAAGTGCACCACGGCATCAAGGTCATCTTGCTGTGCCGCTAATTCATACACATTAAAATACCCCGCAGGAAAGTTAGCGCATGACATGACCGCTAATTTTACGGCGGCAACACTGCCCTCTGGTAATGTGCGCGTTTGCCCAACTTCAGATAACGTATCACCAGCTTTAAAACGATAAAAATATTGCTGACCTGCCGTTAACCCAACCGCATCAACTTTAACCGTGTAATCACGGTCCTGATTAGTTACGGTATGCCCATTAGTCACTAATTGGCTAAAACTGCTATCAGTCGCAACCTCCCATGAAACGGTAATGTCACCTTCCATATCAGGTGTTACGCGAGTCCATAGGATGACGGCATCCGCAGCAGGGTCTCCACTGGCAACACCTTGTAAAAACTGACCAGAAATAACATTATCGTCATCGTTATTACAACCCATTAAACCGTAAGACACGACTACCGCTCCAACGCCTTTGGCTGACATTGCTAAAAAGTCACGACGGGTCACAAACCGTTTCATATTCTATCCCTATTGTTATTGTGAGTACCTGGCCATGATGATCACAGCCTAAGAGGTCAATGAGCGGCTATTGTGAAAGTAAAGAATGACATAACAGTGACAAAAGCATGACAAGCCTCTTTTTGCCGCAACACACTTATCGGTTCCACTTATGCTTAATAAAAAGTAGCCGTATGATTGAATCGAATCAAATTAAATTAAATTAAATTGTGCACAATATAGTTGCAAACCATTTTATGTTTAGATATAGTGAACACAATTGAATTGCACACAACTTAAATTATCTTACTTTGACATAGGGTTTACGATGAAAGCACTATATACCACTTCAGCAACAGCATTAGCAGGCCGTAATGGTCAAGTATCTACCGACGATAAAAAAGTCGATTTACAATTGAGTTACCCAAAAGAAATGGGCGGAAGTGGTGAGTTTACCAACCCAGAACAGCTGTTTGCAGCGGGTTATTCGGCGTGTTTCTCTAACGCTATCCTGCATGTTGCGAGTCAAACTAAAGTGGCGATAAAATCTGCTCCCACAACCGCGACGGTAGGCATTGGTGCCAATGAGAACGGTGGTTTTGCACTAACCGTTGCACTTGCTGTTGAGCTTGAACTAGACCAAGCAGAAGCGGAAAAACTAGTTAAAACCGCTCATCAAGTTTGCCCATACTCAAACGCAGTACGTGGCAATATTGATGTTAAACTAACGGTTAATGGCCAAGCAATTTAACGTTATTACTTACTGCTATATAAAACAAAAACCAAGACAACAGTCTTGGTTTTTCTATGTTGATTTCAAAGGTCATCATCGTGGTAAACAACGACTGTTTGATAAAGCATCAACACTTAATCAGACACTTTTTTTAACATATCTAATTTGGCTAAATAGTGCTTTTTACTGCCTGGCATATCAGTTAGTTCAATCGCTTTTTTTAATATTTTCTGAGCCTTTTTTGTATTACCTAGACCCAATTGAGCTCTGGCTAGCGCAAAATAAGCCGGATGGAAATAAGGCGCGTTATCGATAAACTTTTCTAAGAAGATGACGGTGGTTTTATAGTCTTTGAATTCCAATGCCTCAATACCCAAACTGTAGTAGCTGTATGGGTTGCTCGACTCAAGCGACAACAAGTATTGGTCGATCTTTTCTGCTTCAGCAATTCGGCTTTGTAATTCCAGTAATAAGCGGTAATTACTTAATACTGCCAAGGAATTCGGCTTAATATTCAGGGCATGTTGGTAGAGTTTTTCGGCTGTCTGTTCGTCACCTAACCGGCGATGAGTAATGGCCATCATATTGATCAAAGCATCATAACTAGGCGCTAACGATAGCCCTTTCTCAAGTAACATAAAAGTAAACTCATACTGCTTTGCTAGCATGGCATCTGCCGCTAAATTACGATAAAACATCGCTAAAAATTCAGGTTCTGAGATGATAGCACCGGTGCGATCAAAGCGATCCGGAAAATAATCAATAACAGAAGCAACACTATCACTTAAAAAATGCCCGCTCGGTTTTTCATCATACAAAAAAGTCCGCACATGATCTGATGTGACTAAAATATCTGAGGTAATATTGGTCAATATTGGTGGTGCATGAACCACTTGAAATACCGGATATACATTCAATTCTTTTGCCACTGAATAGGTCAATAATGCCAATGCCATGCAATTGCCAGACTGATTACTCCATGATTCGGTACTGGTATAGTTTTTTCCTTCATAATTGAAATTAGTCATTTTATGGTTAATAAACTGAGTCACTTTTATACGATTAGGGAGTGCTTTGATGTTATCTCTGGCGATAAACGCAGCTAATTCTTCTCGCTGTGCTTCTGAGAGATAAGTCAAACTGGCAATTTCAGGTACATTTTCGCTGAAATCGGAATGAATTAAAGCATGATTAAACTGGGGTAAGCGGGAAGCATGTTGGTTACTTACCGAATTAGCAGAGCAAGCGCTAAGTAAAACAGTACATACTAGCAAGACAAAATTGTGTTGGCATAAACGATTAAAGCTCAACATAGGCATTGGCAACATTCCGTGTAGTCATTGATTAACTTAATATGAATCAATTTATTTAACATTACAAGGCAATCCAAACCGCGATGATTATGTTAAAAATCATTCCCACCCACATTACACTTTTTGTAATGGTATAAAAAAGCACTCACAAATGGTGAGTGCTTTATGACACCTTTACTGGATGTAATACCGACAGTTTTATTGCTTCACACTCATTAAAATATCCAAGGCGCGTAAACGGTGCTCTTTGTCATACAAGTCATTAGTAAACATCAACTCGTCTACCCCAAGTTGCTCTACAAACACCTCTAAACGATGTTTGATTGTTGCTGGCCCGCCACAAATCGATAAACTTAAAAAGCTATCTACATAGTTTTTCTCTTGTTCGCTCCACAAGCCATCCATACTATCAATAGGTGGTTTAAGCCACATTTCTTGACCTCGAATTAACGCTAAAATACGCTGTTTTGAGGTGGTACTAAGGTGTTGGGCTTCTGCATCTGTTGGCGCGGCAACCAGAGGCAAACCAACCATTACATAGGGCTGAGTTAACACCGCTGAGGGAGTAAACTCTCGGCGATAAAGAGCAATGGCCTCAGACAAGAAACGCGGCGCAAAATGGCCAGCAAACACATAAGGTAACCCCCGTTGGGCTGCTAATTTCGCACTGAATAAACTAGAACCTAATAACCAAATAGGTACATTGGTATCTTCGCCGGGGATTGCTCGCACCGCTTTTGCACTGCCTAATTGGCGCTGTTCACGCGGGCCAAGTAACAACTGTAACTCACTCACCTCATCAGGAAAATGTTCTGCCCGTTTGTTATCACGGTTGAGCGCTAAACTGGTCACCGGATCGCTCCCTGGTGCGCGGCCTAAGCCTAAATCAATTCGATCAGGGTACAAGCTGGCTAACGTACCAAATTGCTCTGCCACCACCAACGGCTGATGGTTGGGTAACATTATCCCCCCCGCACCAACACGAATACGCTTTGTACCACCAGCAATGTAACCAATTAAAATCGAAGTGGCAGAGCAAATAATACCCGGCATGTTGTGGTGTTCAGCAAGCCAAAAACGGTTTACACCTAAGCTTTCAGCATGTTGAGCATAGCGTAAACTGTCTTGTAGGGTTTCAGATACGGTTGAATCTTGACGCATCGGCGCAAGTTCAAGTAATGAAAAAGGAATGTCTGTCAGTATAGACATCATAGATCCTTATTTAAGCAATAAAATAATTGTGCTAAAAGGCTTGTAACATGTCTGGGGTAAACTCATCCTCATCAATAGAAAAACCTGCAGATTCAATAGACTGTTGCAGCTTGTTGAGTTCATTATTTACATTCGACATCGTTAAAGTGTTATTGTCTAACTCATACACAAGCGCCAAACTTTGGTAATAAAATGTTAAAATAACCAAGGCATCGTGATTATTGCTTTTAGCGGCTTGCTGTACAGCTTTCAGTTTCCGAAAAATCTTGTTTTGTAGTTGCTTAAGTTGCCACACATAATAAACTTCGTAAAATTTCGGTTTTGTACGCAAATTGCGGATCAGTAAACTGCACACCATTAGTGCCAGAATAACCCCAGTAAAATTGAGATGAAAATTACCGGTTGATTCTGCGCCAGGTATAGGCTTAACGCCAAAGAAGTAAATCATTAACTGACCAAATACCAACGACAAAATGACTAATATGATCACTAAGCCAATTTGCACCTGATTGTTAACCGAACGGTATTGGCTTTTATCTATTTTAACTAACTTCATCACGCTGCTCACATCACTTATTTATGCATAGCTTAACGCGCAGCCTTGTTAGAACAAAAGAGTAAATAGATTTATATCAGAATAAAAAAATACAAGCCATTAAATACCATATAATTTAATGGCTTATATAGATAGCACAAATAATACCAATCTCATTAAATATCTGGTTAGTTCAGAGTCTCTCAGGTTTTTCAATTCAAGGCACATTGATGTAGAAATGGTTGTTGCCTTTTAAATCGATGTAACACAGAAGTGGAATACTTGAGAGACTCCATTCTGGCGGGTTTCAAAGTCCT
>NZ_JBSQBN010000151.1:0-9876 GCF_053850585.1 Shewanella sp. A22 | reverse complement strand
ATACCAATCCTATTAAATATGTGATCTTTCAGCGGGAGTTCAAAGTGCTGTAGGCAAGGCAGATGATTGAAGCGAATAGTGATCCTCGGTAACAAGCTCCTGCGTTACTCTACCTCCAGCATCTGACGAAGCATAAAGGACTTTGAAACCCGCCAGAATGGAGTCTCTCAGGTATTCCACTTCTGTGTTACATCGATTTAAAAGGGAACACCATTTCTACATCAATGTGCCTTGAATTGAAAAAACTGAGAGACTCTGAACTGACCAGATATTTAATGAGATTGGTATAAGTTAGCTGTGCATATTTTGAATAAACGATGATTAAGCAAAAGGCCCCCAGAAACTACGCTTTGTTAGCAACATAATGACCTTTTTATGTTAAATAGGCCGAAGTTGTTATTTGAAATCAATAAAAATATTGGCGGTTAAGCGACCTGAACTGGGGTTGGCATCTATGTCTGTTTGTGGATTGACTAAGGTTGAATGGAGTAAATTACCGGGATAAATCACTAAGCGATTTGGGCGGTATTCTATCTGATGATACAAACTGTAATGTGAGTCGGTGGCAATAAAGTAACTTGGCGTTATGTGTTTTTTTGCATCAAGAAAAGGTTGCGCTGTGGCAAAATAATGGTCAATGTTTTCAGGGGTGATCCGCTCATAGTCGGTTAAGTTATGTCTAAAAAAGCCTGTGTTGCCATGTGGACCATCATTGAGATAATGCAATATGGCAAAATAATAGGGATTTGGCGTGTCAAAATGAGGCAAGCATTGCAGCGGTGACAATGTTTCAGGCTGCTTGTCAATTAACGAAAAAACACACTGCTGCGGCTTTAAACGTAACTGTGTTGGGATGCGATAAATATCATAAATAAGTTGAAACACCGCATTAATGACATCGATAATATATTGTCTAGGTAACGATGTACGTTGCCCCGGGTAATACGAGTTTTGCTCATGACTAAATTGACCATGGTTTGTCGCAATATCTACCAGATTCGCCAGATCAGCGGCAAAGTCATCAATGATGATAATCGGGGTTTGCTGTTGGCCAATTAATTCAATGTGGGGTGTAAATGGCCCCACATTGATAATACGGTTGCTTGACGAGTTGGTTGTCATGTTTACAACCTTACATGCTGTTTGATTTACAGTAATGCTGCACAAAATCATGGTGCGCTGGCAAGGTATCAACTTTACGTTTTACAGTTGCTTTTATGTTGTTTAAAAAGCGGGATAGTTCAGCTTCGTCCATCATGTCGACAATAGGGTGATATTCTTTGGGCTGTAAGCCTTGGCCCATCATCACTTGTATCCACGAGCTTTCGCCAAACAATTCATTGCCATATTTATAGACTTTGCCTGATTGACTAAACATGTCGATACGATGTTGTAATGAGGCAGGAATTGGCATGTTTTTACAGTAACGCCAAAAACGATTGTCTTCGCGATCTGTGACTTTATAATGCAAAATAATAAAGTCGCGAATGTTATCCATTTCAACTTTAGTTTGTTGATTAAATTCAGTAATATCGGCATCAATAATGCCTTGCGACGGGAACAGCTGTAATAGGCGCACTATGCTGCGTTGGATCATGTGAATGCTGGTGGATTCTAAGGGCTCTAAAAATCCGGCAGATAAGCCAACAGCGACACAGTTTTTGTTCCAATGTTGGCGACGAGTACCGGTTTTAAACTTAATCACCCGAGGTTGATTGATCGGCGCGCCTTCAATGTTGTTAAGCAGTAACTCTGTTGCATCGGCATCTGAGATGTACTTGCTACAAAATACTAAGCCATTGCCTGTGCGGGTTTGTAACGGGATACGCCATTGCCAACCAGACTCGCGGGCAATAGAGCGAGTATAAGGAATAGGCTTTTGTACCGCTTCAGTTTGTACTGCAATGGCACTGTCGCACGGTAACCAGTGGCTCCAATCTTCAAAGCCAGTGTTTAAGGTTTGCTCAATAAGCAACGCTTTAAATCCGGTGCAGTCGATAAATAAATCGCCTTCAATTAACTCGCCATTTTCAAGCTTTAACGCGCGGATATAACCTGTGTCGTCGTGTTGTAATACGTCGGCTATTTTACCTTCGATGCGGGTCATGCCATGGTGCTCGGCAAATTTACGCAAAAACTTAGCATAAAGGCTCGCATCCATATGGTAAGCATGGTTGTAGTCTTGATTGGGTAGCACGGCAAATCGGCCTTGGCGAGCAGCTAAATGTTCGGTGCAATAGTCGCCAATGTCACTAACTAGGCCTTGCTGCTTACCCTTAAGCCAAAAGTGTTGAAAGCCACAAGCCCAGCAGTCTTTACCTAAAAAGCCAAATGAATGCAGGTAGTCTTTGTTGACATCATGCCAGTTTTCAAACTGGATACCGAGTTTGAAGGTAGCATTAGTGGCAGCCATAACATCTTGTTCTTTTAGTCCCAGTAAACGATGGAAAACATGCAAGGTTGGAATGGTTGCTTCACCGACACCAACAGTACCAATTTCATCAGATTCTACTAATACAATTTCAAGATTTTTGCCCAACAGTTTGCTAAAGGCGGCTGCGGCCATCCACCCAGCGGTTCCACCACCGGCAATGACAACTTTTTTGATTGATTTATTCATCTTGGGCATCCTGTTTGGCTTGATATCTTGCTGTGTTCAGCATTATCGTTTTAATTTATTGATTAAGTCTGCGCGTATTTTGCGGGCCGTTAATTCGTCTAATGGCTTAGTTTGCATGCCTTTCACATTGTCGGGAATATGACTGTCATCGACATCATCATGATCGAAAATGTAGTGTTCGAATATCGATTTCCATGCTTGGCGCTGAGCTTTAGGCAGAGAGCGTAAGCTCAATATGCTGTGCAATAAGGCATTGTTAGGCCGGCCTAAAAAGCCAGGAGTATCGCGCCACCAGTGGGTAATGAGTACGTTAAAATCATCGACGCCGCGAACATGGTGCCACCACATGCTGGGAATAAATAACACATCACCAGGGCTAAGTTCAGCGGTTAGGCTGGCGTCTAATGCCTGCTGAAAACGCGGGAAACGTTCAAAGTCGGGGTTAGTCATATCAACGAGACTAATGTCTTGGCCACCGGGTGCCAGTTCCATTGGGCCAACATACAAGTTACTAATTTGTTCGGGTGGAAAGAGGGTAAAGGTACGTTTACCGACCACGTTACACGCTAGGTTTAGCGGAAAGTCATAATGAGCCGCCACCTTGGTTTGATTACCTAACCAAATGCTGGTTAAGGGTTGCATGGGCGCTAAATCTAAACTGTTTTGTGCCCCTAAACCGGGTAAACATTGGTGAATGTCGGTCGAGCCCATGTACATTCCCGCAGGCGTGTCTTTAATCATTTCTTGGCTTAATCGGTCTAGCAGCTGATTAAAGTCCAATCGACCCGCTTGATAATTAAAACCATCAAGTTGTTCATTGTAAAACACTCTACCGTGTTGCTCTGGCGGGACATAATATGCGGTAACAGGCATGCCTTGATAAAACTGGCGCAGGTAAGTCATCGCGCTTTGTGCTGACTCTAATCCTGCCTGGACTAACGGCCAGTGGTGACACAACCCCTTAAATACCATAGGTTTGTCGGCATCACGGATTAAATCAATGACACTCTCTAATGTACATTCATTGATGTGTTCGACGCGCTGAGTCTGGGCCGTTGTCATCACTATTAACCTTGAGCATTCTTGAGATTAAGTAAGTCTCGTACATTGCTTTGCGAGGCTAATGTCATGTATATGGCTTGCAAGTAACCTTGCTGGTGCAGCTTTGCTAATGCGTCAGTAGACAACCCAGCTAAGGTTTCTTCATTGATGGTATAAAAACCAATCATCTGATTTTTTTGACCGTTGTCTAATTCAATATCTAAAGTGAAGGATTCCAGCAATTGATGTTCAATCAAGGCATCGACAAAGCGCTGACAGTCTTGTAAACCATGATGGATGACCTCAAGAATTTCGCCGATTTCATCGAGTAATGGCGTGTTACCACCGTAAGGTAAAAACAAGGCTTCACCCTCGGTTTCGCTGACCCTAGGGTGGTCTAAATCAACATGAATAACACGTTGTTGACGTTCAATCCCATCTTCTCGCACGGTTTGTTGGCCAATGAGAAAAGGTTGGCGACGCACGGTAAGCGGTACGTAAGATGCGCTCCAACCTTGATCGCTTAAAAACACGTTGTCATTCTGCTGAAAACCAAAAAGTGCCACCGCATAAAATTTGCCTGTGGCAGTATCTTTATGAAAAAAGATAGGATAGTGGGCTTGCACGCTGCGAAACTCTTGCGGAAATGTCACGCTGTACCAAAGGTTATCGCCAAGTGCTGCAGAGCGATGAGTCATCACTTTTAAGTCTTTGTGTTCAATGCTGTTTAGTAATACATGTTGGCTCATTTTGATGTCCTATCTTGTTCGTTCAAATACGTCGTATTTTTGTGATTATTGTACGTGAATCTTGCTTGTAATCTTATTGGCGTTGTTATCGTGATTATTTATGTCATGCCTTAAAGCTTAGGGAAACCATATTGTGCGACTTTATCGAGTAATGCGCGATTAGTCGGCAGGTTTTTACTAAGTGCTTGGGTGCGTTGTTGGTTGTCATTAAACAGTCGCTGTGCCAATTGCTGCATTGACGGTTTTGCATGCGTGGGTAATTGGGTATTAAAGCCCATGCCATAAAGCACATATTGAAAACTGGCTGCCGGGAATAAGGCTTCTTTATAACTAATATCTTGTTGGCTCGGTGTTTGATAACGCCATAATTCCAGCATGGCTTGTAAGCTGTCGGGTATTGAGTTTGACTCACGATGGTCGCGCCAATAGCGATCCTCTTGACGTTGACTGATGACATAATGCAGTTTTAAAAAGTCGATGATTTGTTGCCAATGTTGCTGATAACGCTCGTTAACTCGTGCCGCAATAGTATCCATCACCATACGGTTTGGCGGTAATTGCTGGGCTAAGGTAGACGCAGTCCATTCGATTAATGCCAAAGCGGATGCTTCTAGTGGTTCGATAAACCCTACTGCCATCCCGATAGCAATACAGTTATTTTGCCAGCATTTAGCACGATAACCTGGATTAATGGTCAGTTGTCGTGGCTCCAATTCGTCTGTTGCCGCGCCATCAACTCCGAGGTAATTAAACAGAGTTTTCTGGGCATCTATATCGTTAGTGTGGCTTGATGAGTATACATAACCAACACCTTTACGTGTTGGTAGGCCAATATCCCAAATCCAACCGTTTGACTGTGCAGTTGAGTGGGTGCAAGAGGCAATAGGGCTATTTTCATTAGAATAGGGGACTTGTATCGCTAGTGCGCGATCATTAAAAAGCACCGATTTTTGGCATAAAAAGGGCACTTGTAAATGTTCACCTAACAGCAATGATTTTGCGCCGGTGCAGTCGATAAATAACTGGCCACTGATTTCGCCATGTTGTTTGGTGATCAGCTTGTCGATGTCGCCATGCTGGTTATTAATAATTTGGCTGACATGGTCGCGAATATGGGTGACGCCGAGTTTTTGAGTGCAATGCTCGGTGAGTAACTGGCTAAACTTGGCGGCATTAAGGTGATAGCCGTAGTTATTTTGAAAATGATACTGAGCTGTGGCAATGCTTTTGGGGGCCAAACCAAGCTGAGTTAATACTTGCTGGCTGCAAACTGCTTCGGCAAAGCTGACTTGTTTTGCATGAGGCAACCAGTATGGGCATAAGTCGAGTTCTTGGTGACCGTGAGGCAAACTAAATGGGTGCAAATAACTGTCTGCGACGTTGCTTTGTGGGTCTTTGCACCAATTAATGAATCGTGATCCCTGTTTAAAGCTAGCATCACATTGGCGAATAAAGTCGTTTTCATCGATACCAATTTTGCTCAGAGTTGAGCGCATCGAAGGCCACGTGCCTTCACCTACGCCAATAGTGGCCACATCCGGTGATTCGATTAAGGTAATATTGAGTTTGGGAGAATGAGCTAAAATGCCTTTATCTACATTATGTTCAGCGGCCAGCAAACCAGCGGTTATCCAACCTGCGGTGCCGCCGCCAACGATGACGATTTGGGTGATCGCGTTTTGCATAATGTCTACCTGCGCCTGTGGCGTGAATGTTGTTTTTAGTTGTATCAGGTTTCGAAGAGTCAAAATTCACTCTTATTAGCATTCAGTAAAATGTCAGTCGTTTCAAGTTATAGTATTCATCTTGTAGCATTAAACATATAGCTTAGAAGAAAATAGTAACATCCTTGTTACTTAATATGTTGCAATAAAAAAGAGGTGACAAAGTGTGCACCTCAACGACCAAACAAGGAGACTTTAGTGTATGTTGCCTAACACTGGGGTATTAGGCGGTTAAATACACTTTATCTCAATCTTACATAATGCAAAGTGCTTAGAAGGTGTAACGGGCACCTAAGCTGTAACGCGCACCAGTTTCAGTAAGGTTTAACACTTGCTCGTTAGCACGACCGTGAACACGGGTGTACTCTTCTGTAATGTTAAGTCCTTCGAAAAACACTGTTAAGCCTTCAACTGATTCAATATCATAACTGACAGATAAATCAATTTGCGAATAGGCTTCAGTGTACTGTGGATTCGCTCCAGTATCTTGACCACGAGAATTTAAGAACTCATCGCGCCAGTTATAAGCTACGCGAGCCTGAAAACCATAGTTTTCGTACACTAATACTGCGTTAGCTGTGTCACTTAAACCGACAAGTGCAGGTTGGTCTTCTAACAAGTAGTTGTTATACACATCATCGCTATCAACTATGGTGTAGTTGGCAATGACACCAAAACCTGTTTCACCAAAGAAATGTTGTAGCGCTAATTCCCAGCCATCAATCACTGACTTGCGCGAGCTATTTAGTGGTGTGTCGATGTTAAAATTCATCAACTCATCGTTGTTAGCTGCACTGCCTATGATGGTTTCTTTCGCCGCATCAACCGCTGCGTTATCGGCAAAGTTTTCGAAAATATATTCACGAACAAACTTAGCGTCTGTTGTACCGGTTGCTGCCACAGCCGCTTTGTATAAATCACCTGATGCTGGGTTATAAATTCCATTAGTGGTTATAACGTTTGCGTTACTGATAAAGTTTTCGGTGTCTTTACGGAAATACCCTACAGACACATAACTTGATGGCGCGTAATACCACTCAGCAGAGAAGTCGATGTTTTTCGACTCTAACGGTAATAATGTTGGGTTACCCGCAGATCCGCCACCATTACTACGATTTGCAAGCGTGGCCAAAACGGTACCACCTTGAATGGCTGTATAATCAGGGCGACCAATTGTTTCGCTATAAGCCGCACGAAGCATGACATCTTCTACAATTTCAATATTGAAATTAAAACTGGGGAGTAGGTAATCATAATCACCTGTTTTAGTCTCAAATACTTGCTCACCTGTACCAATTAAAGCAATTTCAGTTTCAGCAATCCAACTGGCGCCATTGTATCCGGCTACAGCCGCGGTTGACGTGACATCAGTTTGCTCGTAACGAAGTCCAAAATGTACGTCATAAGGCATTCCTGCAATTTCGTTATCGTAGTTGTATTGTACATAGACTGCTTGTGATTCTTCTTCGGTATAACGATCTGTCTCTGCAGCGTAATTAGTCGATGGGCAAAAACCGTTACCACAATCACCACTTACGGAAGATGCATAATTCGCTGCAGCAAAATCACGTACTGACGCAAAATCCCACATAAAAATAGTATTTAAAACGTCGAAGTTACCATCGGCAAGCGAAAAATCACCGCCATTGGCATCAAATTTGTCATGGATGGTTTCGGCGGGGAACCACGACTCTTCAAAGTCACCGGCTGAACCCACTCCGCCCCAATCGTTACGTTGCACATTGACGCTTTGAGAATGGTTATTGACTTCGGTTAAGGCAATACCAAAGTCAATGCTGCCGGCATCGTCAAAGAGATATTGGCCGTCAAACTGGTATTGATCAATTTCAGACTTATTACGTTCATTAGTAAATGTTGAGCCAGTTAAAAGCATGTCAGAAGGTTTGACGGCATTACCACCACCAACCGCAAGAATAGGTAAGTCACCACTAAAATCAGTTGCCGCACTGGTACGAATAAACGCAGCAGTACTTAAGTTATTACTTGAGCCATAAAGGTTATTTGGTTTGTTTTCTGCCGTTGAGTTATGAGCGTCAAACGTTAACTTTAAGCTGTCCGTTGCTTGCCATTCGATGTTAAAGCCTAATGAACCGCTTTCGTTTCGCACGCCATAATCACCGGCTGCCATAGATAAATCCGCTGGAGCAGCGTAAGTTTCAGAGTAAATCAAGGGCGAGGCGACTGGGCCGTCACTCCATACGTTTTCAGATGGTACGAAGTTAAACCATGCTGATACGTCGTTAGATTGAGTATCGATGTCGTTGCGCATGTAAGTGTAATCTAAGCTTGCGACTACGCTGTCAACAGGGCTGTACTGTAATACGAGTTGACCGTTAGTTCGGGTTCTTTGCTGTTCTTCAAAACGATAAACCGTGGTTTGTGGCACTGAATAAATATCATCATCCCCAGGGCGATTAACTTGGGTGTTGTCTTTAGCAACGCCTCCCCACTCACTGTTGTCTGTGGCGCCCGGGAAGCTGCGCCAACCCGTGCCGACTTGGGCTTGCTGGTTACCACTTTCACGTTCTTGATAACTGGCTGAAAGCGAAATACCAAATTTGTCATCGGCAAAGGTATTTGAATATAAACCTGATAATTCTGGGGTAACCGAACCATTGTCTGTTGATTTGTCATCAACGGCTTTAACTCCAAATGTGGCTTTTAAGCCCGGAGAGTTAAATGGTTTGTGGGTTAAGATATTAATAGTAGAACCGATACCACCGGTAGGGTTTGACGCGAGACTGGTTTTATACACCTCGACGCCGCTGATACTTTCAGATGCGATGTTAGCAAAATCAAATGAGCGCGAGCCTGTCGTTACAGGCATTTGACGTCCATTAAGGGTAATCAAGTTATAGTCTGGACCAAAACCGCGCACAGTCACTTTACTACCTTCGCCGTTTTGGCGGTCAATCGATACACCGGTAATACGCTGAAGTGATTCAGCTAAGTTGGTGTCTGGAAACTTACCAATATCTTCAGCTGAGATAGAGTCTACGACGCCATTTGAAGAACGTTTCACATCCATTGATTTAATTAAACTGCCACGAATACCGGTAACTGAAATGACTTCGATATTCTCTTCATCTGCAGCATGAGCAGGCAAGATACTGCTCAAACCAAATACTAGCGATAAACTGGTCGCAAGCTTGGTTTTGTTAAATGTTCTTGTTTTCATCTAGGAAATCCCCATTGACTAGATTTTACTTCTCTCAAAATTGCGGGTTAGGCGCAAATCGTTTTTTTAATTCTCCATCCGCACTGTGATCATTATTTATAATTGTTGTGTTATAAAACTGCTAATGTAAGCGCTTACATAAAACTAGTGTAAAATGTGACCGCAGTCAACAAAAACAATTTCAAATTATTACATTTTATTAACCAATATGTTTAAATATTCGCAAGGAGTATCTTTAGTAATTGTTTTTCAATGTTTTTATTTTCATCCTTATTCCTTTAATAAATGTAAGCGCTTTCTTTTGTTAACGTAATTGTAAACGAATTTGTTTGTGATTTGTCTGATAAATAGGCATGTTTGGGATAGCGGAACCGTGCGGGAAATAAAGTAAGCTTGGTTATCTATACGCTATCGGTTGTGATACCAATCCCATTAAATATCTGGTCAGTTCAGAGTCTCTCAGGTTTTTCAATTCAAGGCACATTGATGTAGAAATGGTTGTTGCCTTTTAAATCGATGTAACACAGAAGTGGAATACCTGAG
>NZ_JBSQBN010000150.1:0-9943 GCF_053850585.1 Shewanella sp. A22 | reverse complement strand
GTAAAAAATGGACCATGCCCATTCGAAACTGGCGTACTGCGATGAATCGATTTATTATTGAATTCGAGGACAGAATTGTGAAGTATATTAACTAAATTGCAGTTACACAGAATCTGTTACACCCTCCTGAGTGCGGTTTAGAACATAATTAAAATAAACCTTTACAACACTCAAAACTAATGTAGTATATGTCTCGCTCTGACATTCAGAGTTATTAATGAACATCAAGTAAAAGAAAAGCCTTAGAATCTCTTCGTTATCGTTGCTATCCTCTGTGTTTCCCTTAGCTTCATCGTGCCATTCAATAATTCAAGCTTGAGCGCATCGCATTTTCGCGACAGATTGATTAATTTTAAATATATAAGGGACACAACATGTCTAAAACAACTGGTTTAGTAAAATGGTTTAACGAAGATAAAGGTTTCGGTTTTATCACTCCTGATAACGGCGGCGCTGACGTATTTGTTCATTTCCGTTCAATCACTTCAGAAGGTTTCAAAACTTTAGCTGAAGGCCAAAAAGTATCTTTCGAAGTTGAGCAAGGCCAAAAAGGCCCTCAAGCTGCTAACGTAGTAGCTGAGTAACTCTTACTTTGTAAGATAGCGCAAATGGTTTAACGACTGTTTGCGCTTTTTTTTATGTAAAATTTATTTCCTCCCTTTCATTTATTGTTTCATTATTAATCCTTTAAGCTTCATCCTATCACCACCATAATCATGTCTTGTGCTAAATGTGATTAATTATTCATTATGTATTTCTTTAACAAAAAAACAATTTGTCATATAAATATGATTTTACATGGCGTAATATTGAGTGAGTTGGCTGCTTTGCCCGTGGTTAAAAACTGAATAATAAGAGAGAATATGGATATATTTCACCAAGTGCTTAATAAACGTTTTCTTTATATATCATTGTTATTATTAGCATCTGTGGCATCAGCAAATGTGCTGGCGATTGAAGATTGGCGAAACCCACAAGTGTTTAGGATAAATAAAGAACCGCCGCGAAGTTTTTTCTTTTCTAAAAAAACTGACAGTGCAGTGTTTTCAACCGAACCGTGGCAAGAATCGAATTATCAATTGCTCAATGGGAAATGGAAATTCAATTGGGTGAGTAACCCAAGCCAAAAGCCAACAGCATTTTACCGAAATGATTACGATGTTAGCGCTTGGGATAATATTTCAGTTCCAGCCAATTGGGAGATCAATGGTTACGGCACGCCTTATTATCACAGCCATGCATGTTTTGACAATTCGATGCAGTTTATGACCAACGACGTGACCGACAACCCTGTCGGGTCGTACAAAAAAACATTCCATGTTTCTTCCGATTGGTTAAATGAACAAGTTTATGTGCATTTTGGGGCGGTAAAATCGGCATTTTATATATGGGTAAATGGCAAAAAAGTTGGTTATTCGCAAGACTCAAAAACGGATGCCGCCTTCGACATTACCCAATATATTCATGCGGGTGAAAATAATATTGCATTAGAAGTGTATCGTTATTCTGATGGCTCTTATTTTGAATGCCAAGATATGTGGCGCATGAGCGGTATCGAACGCGATGTGTATTTGTATACCAAACCTAAAATATCTGTTCGCGATTTTTATACTCACACTGCACTGATTAATCACTATACCGATGCTGTGTTGTCTTTTAGCGCAGAGATAGACAATAGAGGTGCTTCTATATCATCGCCACAAACTTTACTGGTTGAAGTGGTGGCTGATGATAATAAACTACTATTTTCTAAAGATTTTATTGTCCCTAAGATATTACCAAACGAAAGTCACAACGTAGTGTTTAAGCATGTTTTTACTTCGCCTAAACTGTGGAGTGCTGAGCTTCCTAATTTATATAAATTAAAGTTGACCTTGATTGAGAAGGGCGTGAGTACACAATTCATCGGCCGTTATATTGGCTTTAAATCCACAGAGCTTAAACAGGGTAATGTGTTAATTAATGGCGAACCCGTTTTATTTAAGGGAGTTAATCGCCATGAACATGACCCTGTAACAGGTCATGTCATTTCAAGAGATTCAATGTTGCAAGATATTAAATTAATGAAAGAAAATAATATTAACGCTGTTCGTATGTCCCATTACCCTAATGATCCATATTTTTATGACTTAGCGGACAAATACGGTTTATACGTAATGGATGAAGCGAATATTGAATCGCATGGTTTGGGGGCGTCGAATCAAGGCAGCAGTTACGATCCGAGTAAACACATAGTGTCAAAACCTAAATGGCAAGCTGCATATCTTGATCGCATTGCTAATATGTACGAACGCACTAAAAACTCACCTTCAATTGTGATGCGTTCTTTAGGCAATGAGTCGGGCGATGGGCCGAATATAGAAGCCTCTTATGATTGGCTTAAAGCCAGAGAGGATACACCGGTTATATCTGAGCAGGCTCAATTAAGGAGGCACACAGACGCTTATGGCCAAATGTATGCTCCTATTCGTGACATTGTTCGATATGCAGAAAACCAATTTGATACTCGCCCTGTGATTTTGATTGAATACGAACACGCTATGGGCAATTCATTAGGTAATTTTAAAGAATATTGGGAAGCGTTTGAAAAATATCCATCGTTGCAAGGGGGCTTTATTTGGGATTGGGTCGACCAAACCTTTTTAAGAGAGTCTGAAACGGGTCAACCATACTGGGCCTATGGTGGCGATATTGAGCCGAAAGGCACGCCTAATAGTGACAGCTTTTGTGCCAATGGCTTAGTCTTTGCCGACAGATCGCCTTACCCTTATTTGCATGAGGTTAAGCAGGTGCAGCAAGAGGTTGGTTTTAGCCCGTTTGATCTATCCAATAAAACGCTCACGGTATCGAATAAACACTTTTTTAAATCGCTTAGCCAATACCAATTATCTTGGACACTTTTAGAAAATGGCGTAGTGGTTGAAGAAGGTCACCCGATAGCCTTGTCAGCTGCTCCGCAGGCATCTGAACAAGTGGCTATTCCGTTATCTTACCGGTTGAGTAACGATAAAGAATATTTTTTAAATGTTTATGTCGCTACAAGCGTAAAGGACGGTTTATTAAACCAAGGGTACGTGGTTGCAGATGAACAATTGCATGTTGAAAATATGTTTGTTCCACAACTTTTAAAAACTAACCTCGCCCTTAATGTCAATGACACAAGCGAACAATTAACTTTTTCATCTACAGGGTTTGAACTATCAATTAGCAAGTTATCAGGACTTATTTCAACGCTTAAATACAATGGTGTCAGTTATTTAGAAAATAGCTCAAGGCCAGAGTTTTGGCGAGCACCAGTTTATAATGACTTAGAAGTGAAAGACTATGAGTCCAATTTTGCTGTATGGCAGTTTGCTGGTAGAAACAGTAAGTTGGTTAAACTTGAAATCGAGAACGTCTCACAACATGATGCAGTTGTTAAGGTCGAATATACTTTACCCGATGTGGAAAGTCGTTATTTTAGTCGTTGGCATATTCACTCTTCAGGCCAAGTCGACGCAGAACATTGGCTGTATGCGGCTCCGCATAAAAAGTTTTCAGAATTACCGCGGATTGGTAATTTGTTTGAGTTATCAACACAGTTTGACCAAGTTAAGTATTACGGTCGTGGCCCACATGAAAATTACGTTGATAGAAAGTCATCGTCGTTTTTAGGGTTATATCAAACCGATGTCGACACTATGTATGTGCCTTATGTAACGCCTTCAGAAAACGGTTACCGAACAGATGTTCGCCATGTATCGTTTACAAATAAAGCCGGACAAGGTATTCAATTTATGGCAGAGAAACCTTTTGGGTTTGGGGCTGAGTTCTTTTCTACTGACGACTATGATGCGAGTAAAAAAGACCATGACAAGCGTAATTTACATCCATATGAGCTAAAAAAGCGCGATCGTATTTTTGTGAATATTGATTATTTGCATCGTGGTGTGGGTGGCACCAATTCATGGGGCGAGGCACCTTTACCTAATTACATTATTCCTTGGCTCGATTACCGTTATCGTTTTAGCTTTTTACCAATAACGCCACAGTAGTCATGAGCGAATAGGGAGGCCATGGTGTTGAGGTTTTATTGATACATTATTAGGGCCTGTTGATCTTTCAAAGTTGTTTAGCGGCTTTGTTTGATCTGTATCAAGAGGTGGTTGCCTCTGTGCATTCATTATTTAAGTGTCATAGCCTGAGTTGAATTTAAACAGGTTTTGCCTTGTGGTTAACATGAACGATAAGCTTTTTAAGCTTATGATATTTATGGTTATATAGTTATTTTGTTACAGTTGAAGGCCAAATAATAACGAGGGTAAGATGACGGATTCGAAGCTGTTATTGATTTTGAAAACCTGTATCTTTATGGGCGTTTGTCTTATTTTACTTGGTATTTATTTACATAATTTTAGTGTTCTGATTGCCAGTTTGGGCGTAGATGGCATCATTATTAGTGCCATGTGCGTGGCTTTTGGGATGATTTTATCTTTACCGACTAAAATGTATCTCACTTTTATGTTGGTCATGCGTGAAGCCGATAAGAAATATTAGATTGCTGAAAATCTATATTTTCTTATCATTCTTGGTAATTCTTTTCTTTTATGAACTCCATTTTCTTACTCACAAATCGGCTAATTGCGATCATTTAGGCAATTAACCCAAGACTATTGAGCCAAAAACACCGATAATTCATCGTAATTAGACAAGCTGGCCGTTTGGCTGCGCAAGACTGTGGATATATTCAATGGAAATCAAAGTAAATTTTCTCGATAATTTGAGACTCGAAGCCAAATTTGACGACTTTACCGTTACGGCCGATCAACCTATTCGCTATAAAGGTGATGGCTCAGCTCCTAGTCCTTTTGATTACTTCTTAGCATCGTCAGCCCTTTGTGCAGCCTACTTTATTAAGGTGTACTGTAAAGCCCGCGATATTTCGACTGAAAATATTAAACTGTCACAAAATAATATTGTTGATCCTGAAGATCGCTATAACCAAATTTTTCAAATTCAGGTGGAGTTACCAGACGATATTTCGGATAAAGATCGTGAAGGTATTTTACGTTCAATTGATCGTTGTACGGTTAAAAAAGTGGTCCAAACCGGCCCTGAATTTAAAATAGAAACGGTTGAGAATCTTGATGCAGACGCTAATGCGATGTTGATGGGGCAACCTGAAGGTGATGCCCACACCTTTATCTTAGGTAAAGATTTACCGCTTGAGCAAACCATTAAAAACATGACTGGCTTACTAGCCGATCTTGGTATGAAGATCGAGATATCGTCATGGCGTAACATTGTGCCAAACGTTTGGTCTTTGCATATTCGTGATGCCGCTTCACCAATGTGCTTTACCAATGGTAAAGGTGCCACCAAAGAAAGTGCATTATGCTCGGCTTTAGGTGAGTTTATTGAACGCCTCAATAATAACTTCTTTTATAACGATCAATTCTTTGGTGAGGAGATCGCCAACAGCGAGTTTGTGCATTATCCAAATGAAAAATGGTTTGCACTAGAAGACGATGACGCACTACCGGCAGGTATTTTGGATGAATATTGTCTAGATATTTATAACCCAGATGAAGAGCTATGTGGTTCACACTTAATTGATACTAATTCTGGCAATAAGAACCGCGGTATTTGCACGATTCCGTATACGCGCCAGTCTGATGGCGAAACCGTGTATTTTCCGTCTAACTTAATTGAAAACCTATTTTTAAGTAACGGTATGAGTGCGGGTAACAACATACAAGAAGCCCATGTTCAGTGTTTGTCTGAAATATTTGAGCGAGCAGTTAAACGTCAGATCATTGAACAGGAAATAGTGCTGCCCGATGTGCCAATGGAGGTATTAGAAAAGTATCCAAGTATCTTGGCTGGCATTAAGGGGCTTGAGGAGCAGGGCTTCCCTGTTGTGGTGAAAGACGCCTCGCTTGGCGGTCAATTTCCGGTAATGAGTGTGACCTTAATGAACCCGAGAACGGGCGGCGTATTTGCTTCATTTGGTGCGCACCCTAGCTTTGAAGTGGCATTAGAGCGCAGCTTAACCGAACTGCTGCAAGGCCGTAGCTTTGAAGGCTTAAACGATGTTCCCAAGCCAACGTTTAATAGTATGGCGGTGACCGAACCTGAAAACTTTGTTGAGCATTTTATTGATTCAACCGGTGTGATTTCTTGGCGTTTCTTTAGCAATAAGTATGATTATGAGTTTTGTGAGTGGGACTTTACCGGCACGAGTGAAGAAGAAGCCAAAGGCTTATTTGGCATTTTAGAAGCAATGGGCCGCGAAGTGTATATTGCCGAATTTACTGATTTAGGGGCTTCTGCATGCCGTATTTTAGTACCAGACTATTCAGAGGTTTATCCTGTTGATGACTTGATTTGGGATAATACCAACAAAGCGTTAAATTACCGCGAAGATATTCTGAATTTGCATTCATTAAGCACTAAGGCATTAGCTAAGTTGGTGAATCGATTAGAAGACAGTCAGTTAGATAACCATACTGATATTCGCACCTTAATTGGCATTGTGTTCGATGAGAACACTGTGTGGGGGCAATTAACGATTATCGAATTGAAGATTTTGATTTACCTTGCGTTAGGTGCCCATGAAGACGCGCTTGAATTGGTGGGTGAGTTCTTACAGTTTAATGACAACACTGTGCAGCGTGGCTTGTTTTATCAAGCGGTGAATGCGGTGCTTGAAGTCACTTTAGATGAAGATTTGCAGCTTGAGCACTTTATTGACAACTTTAACCGTATGTTTGGTAAAGACGTGATGGACAATGTTGTTGGCTCAGTGAATGGCACAGTGCGTTTTTATGGCTTAAGCAAAACCAGTATGCAACTAGAAGGTATCGAACCTCATTTACGTTTGATTGAAAGCTATAAGAAACTGCATCAAGCACGTAAAAATGCAGCTAAGTAACATTTATTGCTAAGCATATGAAATACAAAAAGCGAGCTCATATGAGTTCGCTTTTTATTCAATTAAGCATGTCTATTATCTCAAGAAAGCGAGTAAATAATTTCGTGAATGTTTTAATCAATTAATGCTGCAAATGGTAAGCTGTTGATAAAAATGTAAAAATCACTTAATTTTGTGGTTTGGAGGTTCTATTTAGTCGTTCAGGAGGGGGCGTTTAATTCATAATCATGAGTTAGCGTTCATTACTGGCTTAGGTAGGTCTTTTGTAATGCAGATATTGTTAAAGGACGGTCAAAATAATAACCTTGAATTACATGGCACCCTAGCGCATGTAACATGGCAAACTGCTCTTTCTTTTCAACACCTTCTGCAACAGTTTTCATTCCATATGCATTGCTAATCGCCAAAATAGACTTAATAAGCGTTTTGCTTTGTTCACTAACCGTAATGTTATTAACAAAACACCGATCAATTTTAACTTCATCAAAAGGCAACATATTTAAGTAGCTTAATGAGGAAAACCCCGTGCCGAAGTCATCAAGTGAAATACAGAATGAACGATTTTTCAATTCTGTGAGTATGTCATATGTTTTTTCGAGTTCGCTAAGCATGACATTTTCAGTGATTTCTAAGGTGATTCTGTGCCGTTCAATGCCTATATCATCTGCTATTTGAGTGATTGACTCGGTAAAGCCTGATGACATTAACTGTTTTGGGGAAATATTGATCGAAACATTAATGGCATTTTTGCCAGCAGGAGATACTTTTAGAATATCTGTACATGCTTGGTGAAAGACAAAAAGGCCTATTTCTTTTATGAGCCCAATTTCTTCGGCTATGCCGATAAAATCATCGGGTGAAATGAGCCCTAGCTTTCGGTTTTTCCATCTTGCAAGTGCTTCTACAGCAATAATTCTCTCTGTTTGAGTGTCTATTTGTGGCTGATAAAGAAGGAATATTTCGTTATGAATAAGTGCGCCTCTTAATTCTACCTCGAGTAAATATTTATATTGAATTTGTTCATTCAATTGATAGTCATAGAAGGTGGCACTGCCTTTAAGTTCAGCTTTTGATTTGTAGAGTACGATGTCTGCTTTGCGAATTAATCCTTCTGCTTGGCTATCATCCGAAGGGTACATGCTGACGCCTATACTACATTGAGTGATTATTTCTCGGCCATTGACAATAAATGTATCATTAAATATCTGCTGTATTTGCGCGACTTTGAGGTAGGCTTCATTGAGGTTATTGAGTTCTGGGAAGCAAAAAACAAATTCATCACCTCCAAAGCGCGATATTGTATCTTTAGAGTCAAAAATGAGCTTAAACTTTTGGCTAATGGATTGCAGTAATTCATCACCTGCAGAATGGCCATGGCAATCATTGATCTTTTTAAAGTCATCAAGGTCGATAAAGACTATCGCAACTTGTTGATGATGAATATTTGCAGATTCGATGCCTTCATTTATTTTTTCGAGTAACAAAATTCTATTTGGCAACCCAGTTAATGCGTCATGCAAAGCCATGTGATGCAATTGATTTTTTGACGTTTCTAATTCATTGATGTCATGTTCAATTTTATGTTGAAAGCGGTTGAAGCGTCTTGCTATTAAGTTACTTATGATGAGTGAACTACCAATCATGAAAAATGTAGAAAATACACTTAACATTATAATATTAATTAGTTTTTTATGGTTTAGCGAATGCTCTTTTTGTTCTTTTAGATTTAAATAGTGATTAACTTCATTTGAATTAAAATATGATCCTACAATCCAATTCCAGTCTTTAATCAGTCTAATGTAACCAATTTCTGTTTTATTATTGTCATCCTTTAGGGGGGAAGCGTCACTTAAGGTGATGAAATGACCGTCTGGTCGAGCTTGAGTGGCAATCTCTTTAGCCATATTAGTATTTGAGTTAATCATAAAGGCTAAATTTTTATCTTTGCTTGCACTCGCCAGTAAATTGCCTGCGGTGTCGATAATAAATGAATGTTCGTTTTCTGAGTGTTCAAATGCAATCACTGATTTTAAGAGTGATGCTTTTAAGTCGTCTTCAACATCAGAGATGTATTCGCCGGTTCCAATAAACCAATCATAGGGCTCGAAATATTTACCAAAGCCTATTTTTTCAAACTCTTCTGCTGCCGGTTTGCCTGGCTTTTGGTACCACCAGTGGTAAAATGCTTCTCCATTTTGTTGTTTAATTAAGTTGATATGTTCCCTTAAAATGTATGACCCCCGAAGATCTTGGGCTCCCCAAGCGGAGATACCTTCAAGATTAGGCTTAAGCCCATGCATGACATTAATGCCATTCATTTGAAAAATAAAAAAGTAACCTCTTTCGTCATAAAATCGAATTGGGCGTAATGCGTCGGTGATGAGTTTGGTTACTGTGGTTTTGGACTTGTTAGGATTGTTACGATAGATGTTTGAGGCTATGGCATAAGCTTCATTTACACGTTGTTTCGAGAGTAATTTAAGCTCATCGATGACCATGTTTTTTTTGTAAATGATGTAATTTGATGCTTTGTCGGCTGATTGTTTTATCGTATTTTTATTGGTTTCAATAATATCTTCACGAAGGGATTGTATGCTTTCATTCGCTTTATCTTGATTGTCTTTAATAATGAAAATATTGACAGTAATAGCAAAAAAACCAACGATAATACTTGGGGTATATTTGATGAGATTAACCAGTTTTTTATCGTTTAGGATCATCATGAAAACTTAGTAAACTCCTTTTTACTGAATGAATTGAGTATAAAACAAACCATCAAGTTGTGTTAATTTTTCAGGTATTTATTTTATGATGAGTACATAGAGGCAAGATGGTTAAGAGAGTGCTCAAAATAAAAACAGGCCATTATGAGGCCTGTTCTATTGTTTCACTGTGCTTAGATGTTATACCAATCCTATTAAATATGTGATCTTTCAGCGGGAGTTCAAAGTGCTGTAGGCAAGGCAGATGATTGAAGCGAATAGTGATTCTCGGTAACAAGCTCCTGCGTTACTCTACCTCCAGCATCTG
>NZ_JBSQBN010000014.1:0-50506 GCF_053850585.1 Shewanella sp. A22 | reverse complement strand
GTCAGATGCTGGAGGTAGAGTAACGCAGGAGCTTGTTACCGAGGATCACTATTCGCTTCAATCATCTGCCTTGCCTACAGCACTTTGAACTCCCGCTGAAAGATCACATATTTAATAGGATTGGTATAATAAGCACTTATCGGTGCTTTTTATTGATTACTAAGTAAAAATTTTCTATAAAAAAACCTGCAAATATAATTTACAGGTTAAATTATCGAGTAATGACAAATCCAATTAACTTTCTGAATGAATGGCTGCCATTTGACGTTGCTTTTTATACGCTTTAGCCGACGCGGGAATGGGGCTAATTCGCCCCGTTTCCAACCATTTTTTAAGTCGATTGGCATCAGCCATATGAGTGTACTTACCAAATGAATCTAGTACCACAAATGCCACTTTACGTTTATTCATTTCCGTCAACATCACCAAGCAATGCCCCGCTTTACTGGTATAACCGGTTTTGGTTAATGCTATGTTCCAATTATCTTTAAATACCAGCTTATTGGTATTGTGAAAATCGAGCGCATAACGTGGTTTCTGAAAAATCACATGCTTTTTGTTGGTTGAGCTTAACTTCCCTAACAACGGGTATTGCTGGCTGGCTTTAAGCAGTAAAATAAGATCGTTGGCACTGGATACGTTTTCGGGTGATAACCCCGTTGGTTCAGCATAATGAGTTTGTGTCATTCCTAATGCGGTAGCTTTGTCATTCATTGCGCGCACAAAAGCCTTAAACCCACCAGGATAATGATGCGCTAACGAGGTTGCTGCGCGGTTTTCAGATGACATAAGTGTCATCAACAACATATTTTTACGACTTACTTCACTGCCAATCCTAACGCGGGAATGCACATTGCGCATCACGCGAGAGTCTGAAATTTTGATCGATATTTTTTCATTTAACGGTAACTTAGCATCAAGCGTTACCATCGCTGTCATCAGTTTAGTTACCGACGCAATGGGAACGGTTTGATGGGGATTGCTCGAATACAGTACCTCATTGGTTGCCAAGTCGACTAACATGGCACTGCTTGACGCTAACTCTTGTAATGTCTGTTTTTGAGACGTTGGCTCAGCAAGTACGCTGTAACTGGCAAGACCAATTGAACACAATAAGCTACAGACAAAAAATAAACGGAGTTTCATCACTCTCTCTTGAAAAGTCGACCCAAAAAGTCTTTTGAGTATACGATAAAGAATTAGCTCGATAACAGACAAATAATCACTATTAATCAGTTTTAACCGATATTTACAGTTATTCATGCTCAAACCCTATATTAGCAATGCAGCATACTGGCTGTGCTATCGAGAATTAATTCTTTTATACAACATAGTATGTTGAATAATGATGGCAACATTTAGTACAAATATTGTTTTTATTCACTTCATGTTAAGCTTTATTAAGGCGTTTAAAAAGAGAGTATAGATGGACATTAACTTCAATTTTTTAAATAAATTTAGTAAAGCCATTACACATTTATTGACACCATCATCGTCACTTAAAACTGAATCTCATGATGCAGAAAAAGGAGTAATTTCGCTTCATACCATCGCTAAACATTCTCCCAATATGCAACATCAACGTGCAATGGTTGGTTCTGTGTCATGTCCTGCGTTAGCTACTGGTGATGTTTTCGTTGGCCGAGAAGGGCAATTACAAAAAATTCAGTCGATTATCTCGCAATGGTGCCAACAACAAGGTGAGTTAACTGCAGTTGTCGCACCTTCTGGAGCAGGGCTATCTACATTTTTAGCTCAAATATCATCATTACTTGCCACAATGCATGATGACTCATCAGCCGCGACACAAAACAAACAACTCTCTTCACCAGCAGTAGAACCGTCGGAATCGGTAAGCCTATTACCCCTAAAACCGCTGCCAGAACAAGTGGTCTATATGAGCTTTTACCACGCCCCTTTAAGCGTAAAAGAAGCCATCGCAAACATTTGTTATTGCTTTGGGATTAGCCCACCGACCACGATTACCGACACTATTGCATTGATTAATCAACAAACATCACAACTGATTATTATTGATGATCTGCATAAACTGATGTTAAGAATGATGGGAAACTCACAAGCGTTAATGGCCTTTGCAACCATCATAATGGAAACCCGCAAACAGCATTTTTGGTTGCTCGGCTGTGAAACATACGCTTGGCAACGATTATCAGCGCAATATCAAATTAGCCATTTAGTGAACAATCTACTTAAGTTTAATTATTTTAATGCTAAAGAGTTAGCTGAAATTCAAATCAGACAGTTAGCGTGTCTAGGGTTAATAAAAACCGACAATGAACAACAACCGATTGATGCCAATACGACAACATCGGCAAAGCAAACTTCGTCTAACAACAAATCATTACCCTATGAAGACCCGTTAAAGCAGCTTTATACCATTAGCCAAGGGCATCCAGCGTTAGCCTTATTATTATTGCAGTACTCACTAGACAACACCCCTAACGAAGAAAACAGTGATAAAGACATTGAGATATACCAAATAAATCTTTCTGCGTTAAAAAATTGCCAAGATAGTGATTTGTTTTCGCTAGCGGAGATATATGTACACGGTGGATTAAGAGTGCAGCAGCACGCCCACCTTTTTGCAATTACCATTGAACAAAGTGTTTTACAGTTAGAATATTTAGTCCGCCAAGGGCTATTACAAGCACATTATGCCAAACACGATTTTGCGGCTCATTTGTACAATATTACGCCAACCTTAACTAACATTATCGCAAATCATTTGGTAAACAATAATAAGCTGTTTCATTAGGGTCTGTAACACTTTCAAAATGAACTAAGTGCACAGCAAATAACCAGCCGAGGCAAGCATGGACGACTCACGTAAAGCACTACAAGCATTTTTAGAAATTATTTCATTTGAACGCATTATCAGTATTTTACTGCTTTGCTTAATAGCATGGTTATTCTTAATTTTAGTGCAGTTTTGTTTAAATCAACTGAATAAAGCGCTGCCTAAATACCGTTTAATTTGGAATCGGTCATTCCCTTTTGTGCGTTTATTTGTATGGTTTTCGGTTATCGTTTATTCAATTGTTGGTATTATTGACCCGCACGAAAATTTGATCCTCGCAGTGGTTGGTTCAATCAGTATCGTGGTGGGTTTAGCAACACAAGAACCCGCTAAAAATATGATTGCAGGGTTTATTATTATGATAAATCCACCTTATCGCGTTGGCGACATGGTCACATTAGCGGGCCATTATGGCGAAGTAATAAAACTCGAATGGAGCGTTACTTGGCTACGCACTTTCGATGATAATACCGTGATGGTGCCAAACGCCGAAGCATTAAAAACTGCCGTGTCGAATGCCAATAGCGGTGCTTTAGATGAAATGGTTGTGGTGAGTTTTACTCTTCCAATGCACGCTGATCACCAAAAAGCCATTGCGCTTGCTAGAGAGGCCACCCAATGCTCCCCTTATACTTTTTTAAATAAACCCATTATCGTTAATTTAGGCAATGATTACTCATTCGGTCAATTCCAGCAAACCATCACCGTTAAAGCTTATGTGATGGATGTAAGGTTAGAAAAGAAATTTATGAGTGACATTAATATACGCGTACTATCAGCGTTTAAAAATGCTGACTTTTATGATGGACAACAAACGGTACTTCAGTAATTTACGTTATAATCGGCCCAATTTTTTAACTAACCTGAACTCAGGTTAAATACTGCTTTTGATTATTGAAATGGAGAATATTGCTATGACACAAGATGAAATGAAAAAAGCCGCCGGTTGGGCTGCGCTGCAATATGTTAAGAAAGATACTATCGTTGGTGTTGGCACAGGCTCAACCGTTAATCACTTTATTGATGCACTTGCCACCATGAAAGACGATATTGAAGGAGCGGTATCAAGTTCTGAAGCATCAACCAAAAAGCTGATTGAACTGGGTATTGAAGTGTTTGACTTAAATAGTGTTGACTCAATTGATGTTTATGTTGATGGTGCAGATGAAATCAATGACCGTATGGACATGATAAAAGGCGGTGGAGCTGCATTAACGCGCGAGAAAATTGTGGCTGCCGTTGCCAAGAAATTTATTTGTATTGTAGATAACACCAAGCAAGTATCTATTTTAGGTGAGTTTCCACTACCTGTTGAAGTGATCCCTATGGCACGTTCTTACGTGGCACGTGAATTAGTCAAATTAGGTGGCGATCCCGTTTACCGCCAAGGTGTCGTGACCGATAACGGCAACGTGATTTTAGATGTGTACAATATGGAAATTCTAGATCCTAAGGTAATGGAAACCAAAATCAACGCCATCGTTGGTGTTGTTACCAATGGGTTATTCGCTAACCGTGGCGCCGATGTACTGCTTGTTGGCACGCCAGACGGAGTTAACACAGTAACCTTATAATCAGCCCTACGCTGATCTAATCGATTGACATAAACATGGCCTCGCAGTAATGCTAGGCCATTTTTTATGTATCAAACCCTAAACTGGCTTACCGCCTCATGCAGCGCTTTCGCTCGAATTCTGACATCGTCTGACGCTGCTATATTGGCATCAGCTGCTTGTGACGATTCATCGGCAATATCGCGGATCACAACTACATTTTTATTCACCTCTGCAGCCACCATGCTTTGCTCTTCAATGGCGGCAGCAATGTGTGTGCTCATGTCCATAATGTTGGTGACATCAGTGGTTATCTGGCGTAATACGTCACCCGCAATTGCGGCTTGCTCAGCACTTTCTCGTCCTTGGTGTTGGCTGTCTTGCATCAAATCGACAATTGAACGAGTGCGGTCTTGCAGCGTGGAAATAATAGTGGAAATTTGTTGAGTCGAACTTTGAGTGCGCAAAGCAAGTGAACGAACTTCGTCAGCAACAACCGCAAAACCTCGACCTTGCTCACCTGCCCTAGCAGCTTCAATCGCAGCATTTAAAGCCAATAGATTAGTCTGGTCTGCTATCCCACGGATAACTTCCAACACGCTACCAATTGTGACACTATCGCGTTCTAATTCAGATACAACGTCAGCAGAATCAGTTAACTGTTTAGCGAGCAGTGTTATTTTTTCAATTGTTTGCTCTACACCTTGTTGACCCGCAAGTGCGTTGTCGTGGGTTTGGCTGGCTTTATTTGCTGCAAGTTCAGTATTTTTGGCTATTTCATCAATGGTTGCGCCCATCTCTGTCACCGCAGTGGCCACCATATCGGTTTCATTAAGCTGCCTTAACACACCTTGTGACGCAGAAACGGCATTATGAGAAAGCTCATGGCAAGATTCATTCATGGCAGTAACGGATTCATTAACTTGTTGAATAAGCGCTTGGAATGTCATCAACATTCGGTTGAAATGGTGAGCAATACGCGATAGTTCATCTTTACCCGATTCATCACACCGCATTGATAAATCTTTACTGACCTCAATGGAAGATATTACCGATGAAATACTTTGCACTGGACCAATAATACTCCTAATAATCAGCCAAGTAGAAAAACAAAGTACGGTGGTGATAAGCAAAAAAATGCTTAGACCAACAACAAAAGCTTGATTTTTACCGAGCTCAATTTCGGCCAATGCCTGCTCGCGTAACACCACGGTATCATTATCGGTTTGATGGATTTTTTCACGTAATTCGGCCATTTTACCGTCGGCATCTGACAAGCCAAATAAGATTTCTTGATCAACTAAATTATTAAAATTTAATTGATAGTTTTTAACGTCGGAAATTAACAGCTCTCGTTGTGCAAACGCTAAATCAGACTGTTGTGCTTTCGCGAGAAAGTCTGCAATGTCGTCATCAAATTTTGTCACATACTTTATGTCACGGCGCAGCATAAAGTCTTTCTCATTGCGGCGAAGTTGCAACATGCTTACCAGTAGTGCATCGTCGGCGCTCTGACTCAATACAGCTTCAACGTTATGAACAGCCGTACGCAACTTGCCATATAAACCTGATTCAGGGGTTAGACCTATGTTAATTCTTAATGCAACCACCTCATAAAATATTTCTTTGTACTCATTAAGGTTCTTTTGAAAATGATCTAAGGCATCAACATTCACATTCTGATGCCCTAGCGCAACACGAACGTCGGCCATATAAGCCAACACATCCTCCATGCTATGCTTAAATTTCTCAATGTATAAAGTGTCAGCTCTGTGGAGAAAGTCCTTTTCTTCTGTACGTAATTCAAGCACTTTCTTTTCTATTTCAACAATGCTATTTGTTGCGGTTGTTAACTCTGATATCACAGACTCTGAATAATGCTGCAATCCAAACATTGCGAGTACCGATAGAACAGAAACAATAGAACTTAACATCAGTTTTGAACGAATAAGCATATTATTACCACTCAGGAATAAGGGTTAAATTGTGTTTTTGTTATTATTACCACTACCTATTGGTTACTTTTAGGTAACATTTTAGCAACAACTTAACTATAGCAACTCATTGTCGGCTTCAACGAATAAATTTTCATTATTTTTACTTAACGCTAATATTTTTTTCTCTGATATAAACCTTTTAGCTCATTGCCACTGTCAAATAATGACACCATCATAATAGACAGATTTTGACATTAAGGATGAAACTATCAATCAGCCAATTTCGACGTCTTTAAGTCACTTAACAGCACTTGACGACAATCAACTCGTCGCTATTGCTGTAACGGGCTGTCAACAGGCATTTGAACAACTGTATCGCCGCCATCATCAACGGGTGTATGCAATCTGTTTTAGATTAAGTGGTCAATCAAGTTTGGCTGATGACATGACTCAGGCGTGCTTTATACGCTTATGGCATAAATTGACTTTATTTAAAGGTGATAGCCAGTTTACGACTTGGTTACATCGACTTTGCGTTCGCCAAGCCATCAATGATTTAAAAGCTCAGCAATCACTATGGCGCCGTTTTTTGCCAGAAGAGCATATTGAACACAACAACATGCCCACTGTGGCCTTAGATAATTATCATTTACTCGACCAATGCATCGTGAGATTACCGCATCGAACCCGCATCGTGTTTGTGTTATGTGCAATTGAAGGTTATCAACATAATGAAATAGCCTCGCTACTCAATATTGCCGAAGGCACCAGTAAAGCGCAGTATCATAATGCAAAAAAATTATTACAGGAGATGCTTGCATGACTCAACCAAAGCATGACCTAGACAGCTTACTCGACACCCTGCCATCCGAAATGGTGCCCCAAAAAGACTTATGGGTGACAATTAAGCCGCAATTAACATCGCAACCAATAAACGCCACGCCGTCAAAGTGGCCGGTATGGGCCATAGCCGCCAGCCTTGTGGTGTGTTCAACATTATCGTTGAGTTTTTTTTACGCTAATAACCCCTTATTAGTACAAACAACAGACATACCACTTGAAACCGACCAAAATTTAACCCAACTGATCGACCAAATAGACCACACTCACCAAATTCAACTTAGTGGGTTTAGCCGCAATCAATACACAGTCAGCTGGCAATCAAACACTCACAACAATAAACAAATTCAAAATGATATAAGCACAGCACTAACCGAACTTGATAATGCTTCAGCCCAAGTAAAAGCAGCGTTAAAGCAACAACCGACTAATCAACAATTATGGCAACTATGGCGTTGGATCATGCAGCGTCAAATAACACTGTTACAACAAGGTCAAAGAATACCTTCTATTCAAATAGGTCCATCACAAGGAAACACACTATGAACGTAATAAAGTACATATTAATTGCACCACTGATGGCCCTCAGTGCTTTTGCGATGGCCATTGCACCTGTTGAACAGCAGCAAAATGTTGCAGAAAATCCTAACGTTAGCGTAAAAGTACAACGGGGTAACATTCAATTAATAAGCTGGGACAACAATAGTATTCAAATAAAAGGCCAGCTAGATGAACTTAGCCAAGGATTATTATTTGAGGTAAAAGGCAATACGGTTGTTATTGAAGATAAACTTCCACGCAGCTATCAAGGTAACAATCAGCAAGGCTCACAACTGACGATCTATTTACCCAAGCAGCTCACGTTAGACGCTGAAGGCGTATCTGCCCATTACAAACTGTCACAACTCAATGGCCAAGTCGCACTAGCATTAGTCAGTGGGAGTATCAAAGCCAATAACATAGTGGGTGAAACCACACTAACAACGGTATCGGGCAATATAATAAGCACCGAATTAAACGGAAAAATTAACCTTGAAACCGTTTCAGGTAATATCACCGACAACAACAGCCAAGGTGACGCTGAGCTACGTTTGGTGAGTGGACAACTTAACAGCAATAGCGCGTTTAACCGCTTAACCATAGACCAAGTGTCGGGCAATATTAATGCTTCAATGCCTATGGTAACCGAACTCAATGTGGTCACTATTAGTGGCGATGCAAAACTAACCCTAGGGGCCGATATCACCAAAGCAAGACTAGAAAGCATTAGTGGAGATATAACCTTAACGTTTAGTGCAGAACCTAACCTCAGCTTTATGATTGACGGTGGCCCTGGTGGAATAATTAATAATCAGTTGACGGATGATAAACCGATAAAACAAAAATACTCGCCCGTTAAAAACTTGCAATTTAACACTCAATCAGGCGCAGGAAAAATGAACATCAACACCATTAGTGGACGAATTAACCTAACTCAATAAGCTCAATGTTAATAGAAAAATACCCAGCATTCACTGGGCATTTTTGTTAGTTAACTCAACTTGGGTTAAGAGGTGGAATATGCAAGGTAAACTGACAATATTCGGCCAATTTTTATATCAAACTTGTCATTTATTATCCCGAGTTGAGCTTATTTAATCATATCCATCACAATCAAGTTATCGCTATTCTTACGTCGAGCGGGCGACAAAGAGTAAAGTAATTTGACCTGAAAGCATGAGGCGCGCTTAACGCACTTGGTATGATACCTCTTTACACGGATGCAACTTCAGCGTCAGTTAACAAGCGCCATTCCCCAGGGGCTAAATCACTGTCTAATTCAATGCTACCGACGGCTTCACGATGTAAATTAACCACTTTATTTCCTACCGCAGCAAACATACGTTTAACTTGATGATACTTACCTTCGGTAATTGTTAATCTCACGTGAGTAGCATCAATAATGTCTAATATAGCCGGTTTAGTTAGGCCATCTTCATTACGTAATTCAATGCCATCAACAAACACTTGCACTAAACTGTCATCAATAGGGTCGGCCAATTCAACAAGATAACGTTTACCGCAATCTTTTTTCGGTGACGTGATTTTATGTGACCATTTGCCATCACTCGTAATCAGCACCAAACCAGTGGTGTCAGCATCTAATCGCCCTGCAATGTGTAAAGTGTCCACTTTTTCAATATCCATTAAGCTCAATACTGAAGGATATTGTTCATCAATGGTTGAACAAATAGTATCGACGGGTTTGTTCATCATCACATAGCGCTCACCCACTATGTTAATAGTCTGTCCCTCTAAGCGCACATCCATTTGCGGCAACACCTTAAAACCAGAGTCCTTAACCACCACACCATCACAAGTGACATCACCACGATGCAGGGCTTTTTTGGCCAGCGAACGAGTTAATTCGGTACTTTCACAGATAAATTTGTCTAAACGCACAATGAGCACTCAATCTAAAAATAGTGGCGCTATTATGCTGGTTACACACTTAAATAGAAATCAAGAAGTGATCTTTTTGGTGTGTACAGTAATTTTTGGTTACATATCGTCACGAAAACTCGATGCAAAATGAACAAAATCGCCTTGTTTTCTAGCATAGTAAGGCTTTAACATGGTTGTCACAAAAAAAGCGTTGGCTTTATTGAGTATCTGTGTAGCGTTGAAATACCTAATGATAATCAGATCTCCGCGACCAACTGCATGATAAAAATACAATATGCTCGCACGCCCGCTCTTGAGGCGCCTTAAATAAAAGCAAAGGAAACAACATGAAAAAATTGGTTATTGGCGGTTTATGCGCCTCATTGATTGCAGGTTTAAGTGCTTGTAGTGACGACAAGGCCGTCGTTGCACCTGCTGTTGACGTTGCAAAAACAGCCACAGCAACGGCAGTAACGCAAGCTCTAACGTCTGGTATCAACTTTGACAACATCGATAAGTCTGTTCGCCCACAAGACGATTTTTACATGTATGTAAACGGCACATGGATGAAAAATGCAACCATTCCCGGCGACCGTACCAACATAGGCGCATTTTACGACTTGCGCGAAAATGCACGTGATGACGTTAAAGCCATCATTGAAGACTTAAGCGCTACACCAAACCTTGCAGATGGAACTGACGAACAAAAAGTTGCTGACTTATATCGCTCATTCATGGACGTTGAAACCTTAAATAAATTAGGTGTTGCGCCTATTCAGGCTGATTTAGCCAAAATCGCGGCGTTAAAAGATAAAAAAGAATTAACCGCATTCTTTGGTGAAAACCAAGCAAATGGTGGCGGTACTCCACTGGCCTTCTATGTTGACGTTGATGCAAAAGATTCAACTCGTTACGCCATGCATATTTGGCAATACGGTTTAAGTCTTCCTGAGAAAGATTACTACTTTAATCAGGAAGAACGCTTCGTAAACATCCGTAAAGCATTTGTTGAACACATCGAAAAAATGTACAACCTTGCAGGCTTACCAAATGCAGAAGCAAATGCTGAAGCCATTCTTGCCCTTGAAACTCAAATTGCCGAAAAGCATTGGGATGTGGTAGAAACTCGCGACAGCACCAAAACGTACAACCTTTACCAAGTTAACAATCTGCCAGAGCTGGCCTCAGAAATTAATTGGGACGGTTATTTAGCTGCATTAGGTGGCGACAAGCAAACTGAAATTATTATCAACCAACCAAGCTATATCCAAGGCTTAAACGAGGTGCTTAAAAATAACGACCTTGATACTTGGAAAAACTACATGACTTGGATGACATTGACCCACAATGCCAGCAATTTATCTGAAGCATTAGACAACGAAAACTTTGAGTTTTTCTCTAAAACCTTAAATGGTCAAGAAGAACAAGAGCCTCGCTGGAAACGTGGTGTTAGTACGGTAAGCGGCACATTAGGCGAAGTCGTTGGTAAAGTATACGTTAAACGTCATTTTGCCCCAGAAGCTAAAACTCGCATGGAACAATTAGTTGAAAACTTACGTGGTGCTTATAGCACAAGTGTTGACTCGCTAGACTGGATGAGTGCCGACACTAAAGTGGCGGCAAAAGAAAAGTTAGCTAAATTCAACCCCAAAATTGGTTACCCAAACAAATGGGCTGATTACAGTAAGCTGACCATTAAAGCCGATGATTTAGTGGGTAATGCTAAGCGTGCTGCAATTGTTGAACATAATAAAAACCTCGCTAAGCTAGGCCAACCTATCGACAAAGATGAGTGGCACATGACCCCACAAACGGTCAATGCTTATTACAACCCAACCATGAACGAAATTGTGTTCCCTGCGGCCATTTTACAACCACCATTCTTTAACCTAGAAGCTGACGATGCAGTAAACTATGGCGGTATTGGTGCGGTGATTGGACACGAAATGGGCCATGGATTTGATGATCAAGGCGCTAAATTTGACGGTGACGGCAACATGCGTGATTGGTGGACTGAATCGGATCTAAAAGCATTCGAATCAAAAGGCAAAGCGTTAATTGCACAATACGATGGTTATCAAGTATTTGATGATCTACATGTAAACGGCAGCTTAACACTTGGCGAAAACATTGGTGATTTATCGGGTGTGACGATTGCCTACAAAGCTTACCAAATGTCACTCAACGGTAAAGAAGCACCGATCATTGACGGACTAACTGGCGACCAACGTTTCTTTATGGGCTTTACCCAAATTTGGCGGGTGAAGATGAAAGAAGAAGCTTTACGTAACCGTGTAGCGACTGATCCACATTCACCAGGCCACTTCCGTGCATTAGGTGCGTTATCTAACATGCCTGAGTTTTATAGCACTTATGACGTGAAAGAAGGCGACAAGATGTATATCGCGCCTGAAAAACGTGTAAAAATTTGGTAATAAATCTAAATTTGGAATAAGAAACAACAATATAACGCCAAAATGGCAAGCTTGATCATTATCCAGCTTGCCATTTTTTATGCACAAGACAAAGGATTGTTTGACATGCGTTTTTTATCCTCATCCAAACATTGATCTTCATCACCCTACACAATACTAATCACATTAAACCTTGTTCATTCAGCCCCTATTCAGCCAAAAAACGGTACAG
Organism: Shewanella sp. A22; assembly: GCF_053850585.1. Lineage (NCBI taxonomy): Bacteria > Pseudomonadati > Pseudomonadota > Gammaproteobacteria > Alteromonadales > Shewanellaceae > Shewanella > Shewanella sp. A22. The sequence goes on along the minus strand of NZ_JBSQBN010000014.1, from coordinate 38,288 downwards.
TGATTTTACAGACACATCGCTGGAGCTATTCAATGAATAAGTTGTTTCGTACTTTTTTTATCTTTTTAGTTTTACTGTCAACTCGTGGCGCAATTGCTCAACCTAATGATGTTAAATATAACAAGTTATCTGGGCCATCTGATTTCAGTCAAAAGTCCTATAATGATATTGATCAATTGATCACACTAAACGAGCAAAGTACCACCCCAGCGCATCAAGACACCAGCGACTTGCACGCATTAATGGGCCGAGCGCCACAAGCCCAGCAAGAGCTTATCGATTTACTCACTTATATTAACCAAATCAGTAATACCGCCGCTATCATTCCTGCAACCAAAAGCTACCCACGAGCCGCCCAAAAAGTGCAATTAAAATTTAATGGTGATGCAAGTCAATTAACCGATATTGCGCGGGCAAGTGTGGTAGCAAATGATGTAAATAGCCTACTCAACAGCTATGAACAATTGCGCAAACACACAGATATAATTCAACTTAAAAATCGGTTTGCGCAACCTAAAACCTCTGGTTATCGTGACTTAAACGTATTAATTAAACTGCCGCAAAGCCAGATGGTGGTTGAGGTTCAGTTTCATTTAAATGATATTGCTGATATTAAAAATGGCCCGGAACATCAAGTTTATGAACAAATTCAAGCAATAGAGTTACAAGCACAAACACAGGCAAGACCATTAAATGATATAGAACAGGCAAGTATTATCAAATTACGCCAAGACTCACATAAGCAATATCATAAAGCGTGGTTAAACTATAAACGTCAAAGCGTGTATCCAACACAAATACACGCCGCCTAACTACACCAATAGTATTACACACCCTTTGGCGCTCATTTGAGCGCTTTTTTTTGACCAGAGAAACGCACCATCAAACACTTCTGCTATACTCGCGCCCAAGAGTTTCCAGCCGGACAATGTTATGAACGAAATTATCGACCAATTGCAAGAATTAAGCGAAACCGTACCGGTCCCGCTTGAACTGCCAACATTTGAACAACTTGTAGAAGTTGAAGAGCAAATCCTTATTGGTTTACCCAATGATTTGAAAGAATTCCTATTACATGCCAGTGATGTCATTTATGGCACCATTGAGCCCGTTACGGTGGCCGATCCACACTCGCACACCTACCTACCTGAAGTGACCAGCTACGCTTGGTCAATTGGTATGCCGCGTGAACAAATTGCAATTTGCCAGGTTGGCGATGGTTTTTATTGCATTAATGAAGAAGGCGAAGTGCAATTTTGGCAAGATGGTGATTTTAACGAAGAAGGTTGGGAGTCACTGTGGGATTGGATTGAAGATGTTTGGCTTCAACAATAATACCAATCCTATTAAATATGTGAACTGACCAGATATTTAATGAGATTGGTATAAAGCACAGCCGTTAATCGTTAACTAAGAGAATTATTATGTCTAAAAATACCGGCTTAAATGCCATTGAGATGCAATGTTTACGTGTATCTTTGGGGTTAACCACCGAACAAACCGCTCAACTCACTAATGTCAATAACGACGAAGTGTTAGCATGGGAAGCGGGCAAAAACATTGCACCTGTGCCTGCACAAAAAAAGCTACTTGATATCGATGACATTATCGAAATGCAAGTACTTAACACAACTGATGGTATTGAAGAGCTCTTTAAAAAAGAGCCTAAACGCCGTTTAGCATTTGTGGTATACCCAACCCAAGCGGTTTACACCCAGTACAACCCTGAGTTTTTAAGCTCATTACCATTAACTGAACTGTATAATACTGCTGCTTGGCGTATTAAAAAAGAATGTAAATTGGTACTTGAAGTGGATGTTAGCCTAGTGGCATTAGACGCTGAAGCCTATAAAACTTATCGTGCAGATAACGGCATGAGCGAAAGCCGTGAAAGTCGTGCTAAATGGGCTGCGACTCAACTGTAGCCAAACATTGACCAAAGAAAGGAAGCCTAGCGCTTCCTTTTTTATCCTCATCATGCCGTTTTAGCTAATGCTGCGGCCAATGCTGGGCGCACTTTAACTCTATCGCGATATGCTGATAATTTAGCTGAAATTGGTTGTTCGAACCCTAATGCCCATCCTAAGGTTTGAGTTAATAAAATATCGGCAACAGTAGGCTCACTGCCGCAAACATACCCAAACTCGGGTATCCAATTTTCAGCAATGGCCATTGCCTGTTTAAGCTCCCATGTGGCGACTGCAAACATGGCTTCTACACGCAGTTCTTTAGGCAGTGCAAAACGATGTTTACCCATGCTCCAAAGTGGCTGTTCAAGTTCGCTAATCACAAAGCTTACCCAGCGTTCATGAATACCAGACTCTTGAGTACCCGATTTAGGCAACCAATGGCCTCGCCCATACTTTTCCGCTAAGTAACGCATAATGGCTGCTGACTCGGTTAACACAAAATCACCATCGGTCAACACTGGCATTTTGCCGCTGGGATTAAGCGCTAAAAAGGCCTCACTTTTATTTTCACCTTTGGCAAGATCAATAAAATGAAATTGCCATTCAACGCCTAATTCTTCTAAAAGCCAAGACACACGCAGCGCACGACTTTTTTGAGTTCCGTATAATGTGATCATGAAGCCTCTTATTTTATTAAATGAAGAAAATGAAAATAAAAAAAGCCACATTGCACTTAAGTGAATGTGGCTATTTCTATCTTATGACGTTGTCATTAGAAATTCATTGTGACTTTAGTATAAATATAACGACCTAATGGATTATGTACACCCATTGCATAGCCGTATAAATCAGCATCACCGTCACCAATCGCAAATGATGGCTCTTCGTCAAACACGTTATTAACACCTACAGATAACTTAACCGTGTCATTAAAGCGATATGAACCAGACATATCAACTAACAACTGTGCATCAACAGTACGGGTTTTGTTGTAGTCTTCAAACTCGCCAATGTAGCTTAAGTTTACGTTAGCGGCAAAGTCGTCCATGTTCCAATTGCTTGTGGCTAACCAGCGGTGCTGTGGATACTCGTATTCACCCGTGTAATCAATCGTCTCGCCATCGATTTCTTTTTCAAAGCTGATTAAGTAACTGTACTCTACCCCAAACTTAACACTGCCGTAGCTGTTTAAATCAAGACCGTAATGAGCCGATAAATCAACACCTTGAACTTCCTGTGAACCAATGTTGACGAAAGCTGACTGAATAACATCGATCGTGCCAAATGTTTCTCCCGCTTGTGGTGCGTTACGTAAACAGATAGTGCTATTTTGATCATTACAGTTTTCATCATAAACATCTTGGTTTTGCAGCGAATCGATTTTGTTATCTTGTAAGATATTGTAGAAGTCAAACCCGATATCAAACTGCTGGCTTGGCGCCCAAATCATACCCACGTTCCAAGTCTCAGACTCTTCCGCTTCTAAGTTAGGGTTACCCGCAAATATAAAATTATAATCCAATAATTCACAGTCTACGTTATCAGCAGCACAACGATAACTGTCCACCAAAAAGTCACTTTTTTCAGATGGACCAAGGCCAATTTGAGCCAAAGAAGGAGCACGGAATCCGGTCGACCATGAACCACGGGCAGTCAATTCTTCATTGATTCCCCACAGAAACGCCACTTTAGGATTGGTGGTAGAGCCAAAATCACTGTAGCTGTCATAACGACCAGCTAGTTGTAGTTCAAAGCTGTCTGTCACTGGGATTGAAAACTCAACATAGGCAGCGTGTTGATCGCGAGAACCGAATGCAGATATCGCCTCAGTACCAAAAATCAATCCTCGTTGGAATTGTTCATCAGGCACATCACTCACATCTTCTTCACGGTATTCAGCACCAGCAGCCATCATGATATCGCGACCGGCAATCGTAAATGCCTGGCCAGAAATACTGGCATCATAAGCCGTGATATGAGATTCACCTTGTCTCACCAAGCTTGTGGTAATGCGGTCGATCACCTCTTGCGAGTTAATAGTGCCGCCAAATGGATTATAATTACCTGCATCAATTTCGGCTTGCAAGTAATCCGTTCTTACCCAACCTTGCGAACGGTCACCGGTTTGAGTTGATTCACTACGGCCACGTTGAACAGACACTTCCCAATCCCAATTGTTGATGACGCCGCGAAGTCCCGCGACTACACGCATGGTGTCTGATTCGATATCCCAACGACGTGCGCCTGCATCAACGGTACGATAACGACCGATATCAATGTCTTGCCCCCATGGGTTATCTGGATGAGTACCAGGAACCGTTAAGCCTGCATCTTCATCTAATGGCGTTGGCGCGCCACCAGCTTCAGAGGTATTATGTTGTAATGAAAGTTCTAAAAATGCTGTTAAATCATCACCTAAAATATATTCAAACTGACCAATAGCACCGACACGTTCAGATGTTGGAATGGTTAAGTTATATGGACCATAATCAAACACACAACTGCCACTTGACGTAGCACGTTCAGCCGGACAGTCAGGGTCAATAGTTTTCACCCCATCCACATAAAAATAGCCAGGGAAACCACGAGATGAACGATAATCTTCGCCACCATAAGGTGATTGATTAGCCGTACCAAAACGGCCCATTTCGTCAGCAGACAATGTACCGTTAGTGAAATAGTCAAGAATAATAGACGCGCTGCCTTTGTCTGCTTTTACACCCCAAACTAAGCTGGCTGTGGTTTCATCATAACCTGTGCCACTTGCATCACCATAGCCTAAGCTTAACTCGATACCATCGATATCTTTTCTTAGTACAATATTGACCACACCGGCAATCGCATCAGAACCATAAATAGCCGATGCACCATCTTTTAGAATATCAATACGTTCAATGGCCGACACAGGGATATTATTGATATCAACAAAAGAGTTCGAAATGCCTTCAGCAAAAGCACTTGCCCCAACGCGGCGACCATTGATTAGCACTAAGGTCGCATCAGGACCTAAGCCACGTAAACTGATCGATGCACCACCGTTAGCGGTAGAGTCTTGGCTGTTTCCGCGAGTTGAGAATGCCCCAGAACCGTTTGCTGGCATACGTTCAAGTAATTGTTGTAGGTTATCAAAACCCATATTAGCAATATCGTCTTTATTTAAAGACTGTATTGGTGAAGGTCCTTCAATATCCGTCCGTTTGATACGAGAACCCGTCACTTCAATTCTTTCAACTTTTGAGGCTGCACCGGCATCAGCGGCTTGAGCAACAAAGGCAACAGGGGCAAGAGACATTGATACGGCAAGCGCACATGCGCTGCGTAAAAGGTAAGTTTTTTTCATGATCATCCTTAACGTTAATTTATTGTTTTATATCCATGACTACTGCAAACTGCTGTAAATCTATACCGCCTAGTACTTTGTTGGATTAACACCACCAACCTAGGTCAAAATTTAACAAAGTCAACACAATCACGTAATGTAAATGCAACTAACGACTTAATCAAGAATAAATACTTAAGAAAAATGAATTTAAATGCCTTGAATATGCAGATATGATAATTCATAACACAAGAGAGACTATTGCGCCTTTAATGGTTCATGCTCATGTAGTTAAGCAATACGGTTTACAGCAAAATCAATTTTCAGTGGCAAAAAATAAGTAACAACTGACAGCAGAAATATTGATACTTAGTAATTAAATATCTCCAACATATGAATGAACAGCACACTACGGCGTATCGAACATACATTTACCTCAAATCCTCCACAATAGGCCTTTGCTATACATTATGCACAATCAACACCTCACAACCCCCTATTTGTCTCAAGTGAGCACGCTTTTAAAAGCGACTGGCCCAGGTGTTCTGATGGCTGCCGCGGCAATTGGCGCATCACATTTAGTAGCCTCAACACGTGCAGGTGCAGAGTTTGGTTGGCAATTAGCTTGGCTTATTTTATTAGTAAACTTGGTTAAGTATCCATTTTTTGCGGCTGGCGCACGTTATACCGCCGCGACCGATGAGAGCCTGTTACAGGGTTATCAAAAACAAGGTCGTGGATATTTAATGTTATTTACGGGCCTTAACGTAATTGCCGCGATTGCCAGTACCGCAGGGGTATGTATGTTAACGGCAGCCATGCTGACCCAATTTGTACCATTATCCATTGATGTATTAGCACTCATTGTGTTGCTAAGTTCATTAGCACTATTGATTTTCGGTCATTATAAATTGCTCGATAAACTGACAAAAATCATTATGTTGGCGTTAACATTAACCACATTAATTGCCGTCGCACTGGCGTTTAATCATCACACAGGTTTAGCCGCTCCTGCGACAAGTGAGTCACCTTGGCAATGGGCGTATGTCGGTTTTTTAGTGGCAATGATGGGGTGGATGCCTGCGCCAATTGAAGTGAGTACATGGAACTCACTATGGTTAATTGAAAAACGTAAAACACAAACCGTCACGGCCAAACAGGCTATTTTTGACTTTAATTTAGGTTATGTCACCACTGCATTACTGGCGATTGTGTTCTTAGCTTTGGGCGCATTAGTAATGCATGGCAGCGGTGAGCGTTTCTCCAATTCTGGCGCATTATTCGCGTCACAATTGATCACCCTTTATAGCCAAGTTATGGGCCATGAAAGCCGTTATTTAATCGGTCTTGTGGCGTTTCTATGTATTTTCAGTACCACTGTCACTGTAATCGATGGTTACAGCCGAACCTTAGATATGGGCTGGAGATTACTGTCTAACAATACTTCACCACGCAGTTATTTAACTCAGGTAATGCTGACCATTAGCGCCTTAGGCCTATTACTGATTTTATTCTTTAAAGGCGCATTACTTCCGCTATTAGAATTTGTGATGATATTAGCTTTCATGACAACGGTCATTTTTGCTTGGTTGAATTACCGCTTAATGACCAGTAATACGCTCGATGCTAAACATCGTTATGGCCCAATAATGGTCGGGTTATCATTGATAGGTTTATTGTACTTAGTTGGCTTTGCCATCTTGTTTATATATTGGTATTTCACCAAATGATCACATCAGCATTATTTAGCCGTTTAACTGAATTACCAAAAATCACCTGTTGCTTATTGGCATTAAGTGTCACCTTAATGTCGTTTCAGCTCAGTGCATTTGAGTTAACGGCAAATGATGTGCAAACCATCATCGATAACGATTCAAGACCTTTTAGCGGTAGTATTGTCATTAGCAACAATACTACCCGTTATGTTAATTACCAAGCAGGTTCCGACATCGACCCCGACAGCATATTTATGATTGGGTCTATTTCTAAAACGGTCACAGCCACCCTTGTATTACAGGCCGTGGACCAAAAAAAGTTAGCGTTAACCGATAGCATCACAAATTATCTTGATATCATCCCCGTGCATCCAGTTAAGATAAGCCAACTGTTAAATCACACCTCAGGGATAACACCACCGAAATCACCAAGTATTAATGCTGGGTCTCAATTTATACCTGCCAGCCAGTTTAGTTACTCAAACTATGGCTATAAATTACTTGGCGATATATTGGCTCAGGTTTACCAACAACCCTATGCGCAATTGGTTAATCAGTTTACCAAAAAAAATCAACTTGATATCCATGCTAATACCGGTTCAATTGCACAGCTTCACGCCAAGCAAAAACGCTTAGTTAATGGTTATACCGAGCAACAACAACAGCACACGCAATTAACTGACTTTACAGTAAACAATGACTTTATTGCATTTGGCGGTATGCAGGCCAGTAGTGTTGGTGTTGTGGCGTTTGTAAACGGTCTGCATCAAGGTCAATTTTTATCTACTGCAAGCTATCAAGCTATGACCCATGCAAGTACGGTAAGGCAACATCGATGGGGAGATACAGGCTATGGTTATGGTTTGCAAATAAGCCATCAAGATGGCTTAGTTGAATACAGCCATTCAGGGTATATTCCTGGGTACATCAGCTTAATGCTCTATTACCCACAATCGCAATTAACCGTTGTGATATTAGAAAACACCTCATGGGATTTGGATGATATCGATCGTGTTTTTGGCTTACACGACAAGATCCGCCAAGCAGTAAGAACACAATTAACCGCATACGAATAATCTGACGAATGGATGATTACCCGTTATAATATCGCTCAGTCAATTGACCTAAACTATTTATGCGCCGCCGCGCCAGAGAACCTTATGATTAACAATGATATTCTTCGCCGTATTCGCTTTGTGTTTGATTATTCAAATGCCAAAATGATTAATATTTTCAGCCAAGCAAATGTAGATATGTCTACAGAGCAAATTATTGCGTTGTTAAAAAAAGAGGACGAAGAAGGTTACCAAGCATGTAATGACACCTTAATGTGTCAGTTTTTAGATGGTTTGATCATCAATAACCGTGGCTTAAAACCAGGAACAGAAGTACCTACACCGCTAAAGCAATTGACCAACAACCTTATGTTTAAAAAATTACGTGTCGCGCTTGAAATGCGTGAAGAAGATATTATTGCCACGCTAGCCTTAGCAGATTTTTCAATGACTAAGTCTGAGCTAGGTGCGCTATTCCGTAATCCTGATCATAAAAACTATAAACCGTGTGGCGACCAAGTGTTAAGAAACTTCGTTAAGGGTTTATCAATCAAACATCGCGGTAAGTAAAACTCGCCAAGATGTAAGATAATACTTTATTAATGCGTAGCTTAGACTGCGCATTTTTGTTTCTAATTAAACATGGTACTTTTATATTTAATGAGACAATAAGCAACATACCAACCACCCAAAATGAGACATGAATTAAAATACCTAACAATAGTGTGATTTAACCCACTTAACAGACCACAAAAAAGATCAGACGTGATAATCTACCATCATAAAAAACCAGCCCTATTCTCATAACGATCTAACTGGATCTAACACATTAAGGTTCCCCATGGACGATAACAAACGCCCCCTATATCTTCCTTTTGCCGGCCCAGCCATTCTAGAATCACCACTGCTGAATAAAGGCAGCGCATTTAGTGAAGAAGAACGGGTATTTTTCAACCTTGAAGGTCTCATCCCTTGGGTTATTGAAACCATTGATGAACAAGCTTCACGTGCATACGCACAATTTAAAAACTTCACCAATGATCTCGATAAGCACATCTATTTACGTAATATTCAAGATACTAACGAAACATTATTTTATCGTTTAGTGCGTAATAACATCAGTGAGATGATGCCAATTATCTATACCCCTACGGTTGGCCTAGCGTGTGAACGCTTTTCTAAAAATTATCGTCGTAACCGTGGGCTATTTATTTCGTATCCTAACAAAGATCGGGTTGATGATATTTTAAACAACTCTACTCGCCAAAAAGTCAAAGTGATTGTTGTCACTGACGGCGAACGTATTCTTGGTTTGGGTGATCAAGGTATTGGTGGCATGGGGATCCCGATTGGAAAATTATCGCTATACACGAGTTGTGGTGGCATAAGCCCTGCGTATTGCCTTGCGGTGACCTTAGATGTAGGCACTGACAATCCACACTTATTGGAAGATCCAATGTACATGGGTTGGCGTCATCAGCGTATTGGCGGCGAAGAATATACTGAATTTGTAGAAGAGTTTATGCAAGCTGTCAGCCGTCGCTGGCCAGATGCATTAATTCAGTTTGAAGATTTTGCTCAAAAAAATGCTATGCCATTACTTGAGCGTTATAAAGATCAATACTGTAGTTTTAACGACGATATTCAAGGCACTGCTGCTGTCACTGTCGGTTCGCTACTGGCCGCATGTAAAGCTGCTAACAGCAAACTCAGCGAACAACGCATTACTTTCTTAGGTGCAGGCAGTGCCGGTTGTGGTATTGCTGAAGCGATAGTGGCACAAATGGTGTCAGAAGGTATTAGCGATCAACAAGCACGTTCACAAGTATTCATGGTTGATCGTTGGGGCTTATTACTCGATAACATGCCAAACCTACTCCCTTTCCAACAGAAATTGGCGCAACCATGCGACACCATTGAAAAATGGGACAATTACAGTGACAATATTTCGTTACTTGATGTGGTTAATAATGCCAAGCCAACCATACTTATTGGGGTATCTGGTTCTCCAGGGCTGTTTACCGAAGAAATCATTAAGGCCATGCACAGTCATTGCAAACGCCCAATTGTATTCCCATTATCGAACCCCACCAGCCGCGTAGAAGCAACGCCTAAAGATATTTTACATTGGACATCTGGCCAGGCTTTAGTGGCAACAGGTAGTCCGTTTGAAGCTGTGGTTATCAATGATGAAACCTTTGAAATAGCACAGTGTAATAATAGTTTTATCTTTCCTGGTATTGGCTTAGGAGTATTATCTTGTGGTGCAAGGCGCGTGTCCGACGAAATGTTAATGGCATCTAGCCGTGCTCTAGCAGAATGCTCACCATTGGGTAAAAATGGCACTGGTTCATTGCTTCCGCCACTCGAAGACATTCAAACGGTCAGCAAATACATTGCGTTTGCGGTTGCTAAAGCCGCAATTGTTCAAGGTTTAGCCTTACCTTGTACCGACGAGCTTCTACAACAATCGATTGAAGCCAACTTCTGGGAACCTGAATACCGTCGTTACAAACGGACCTCATTCTAAAATGAATATGTTCAATAAAGTATTAAGCAATGATTTAACATAATTTAGCTTGTGCTTTGGCCACAAAAAATCCCAACATGTGTTGGGATTTTTGTTTCAGCAATAACTGTCAATTTATGCCGACATCACTAACCTAAAGCTATTCAGTAATGGGCGATCGGTACGGGCTTTTTTAAGCTTACGCACACACTCTCTCAAAGACTGTTCCGCAAGACGTCCAAATACACCATCATATTCGTTATTATTCATCTCTTCTTCAGAGTCTGCGCTATCAGCAATTTCTTGCGCAACACGACTTAATTGCATCCATGCATTGGCAATATAAAAACCGTGAAATTCAGCTTTTGTCATCAATTTTTGCGCACTGGCTGGCAATGCATCCCAAGCCTGTGCAAAGCCATTGGCTTTATCTTCAATCAGTTCGGTAAATAAGCCTTCATAGGCCTCAAGCAATGTTTCAGGTAACTTGTCCATCGGCAGCACTTTATTGGCTACATTATACGAAATTTGCTTTGCAACGTCTTGGTACTGCGGGTCAACTTTTGCCATGGTTTTCTCTCTACAATCAGCCACTCATGTACACGCTGTACGTGTTTATGGGGCAATAGGAATAATGCTAATCCCTTTAAAAGGGTCGGTAAAAACTAGCCAGCTAAAAATCCTAATAACTGCACCAGCCAACACATCTTTAATATGATGTCGATAACTCGCTGCACGTGTATAGGCTACTTTTGAGGCCACCACAATGGATGACACGCACCGTATTTGCCAACCATCACCTTGGTTTATAAACGTCGCGGCAGCGAAGAAACAATACGATGGCCTAATGGAAATGAATCATCATTATAGCCATCTGACCGACAACGCCATAACACAGTCAATGCGATAATTTGCGTCACACTTTGTCGTATTGCTATCTCGCTTATCTTTAAAGGCGTCTTTATACCTGTGTCGCTAAATGAATGCAAATTTGTCAACTTATTCAAACAAAATACTCACAATAGCTCACAAGCTTGAATAAGATAAATGTCTTTAAACACAATAAAGGGTGATAATGTCAGCATAAAATTGTTAAAGCCAAAATCAGTAGGCTACAAGAATTGAAACATTTGAATAATATATCGAGTTAATGCAGCCTTGCCTATTTCAACATTACATCACATTATCCGTGTCCTCATCCTCGTGTTTGCCGTAGGAATATCTTGCCTCGCTTATGCAAGTCCAATAGAAAATCAACGAGCAGATGAAATTTTCACCTTATTCGATAGCGGTCACTTTATATCTGATGAAGATAACCGCAAGTTATTAGATGAGTATAAAAGTAGCTTATCGGCTAACGACAGTATTAGGCAAAAGCTCTATATTCGCCTTAACTGCTGGAGTTTACCAACTGATACACCAGAACAAATTAACGCAGCGGTGAGCTACGCAGACAAATACCTGCAGAAATATAACCCGTCCACCCCATCATTAATCAATATCGACCTGCAATATTGCAAGGCGTGGTATTGGCATTTACTTGGAAAAAATGACGCGTTATTTGCAGGGCTAGATACAGCCATAAGTAATGCATACCTACTTGAAGACACTCGTTTAATTGCAGACGGGCACAGCATTCGAGGCTCAATACTCTCTTATTTAGGTAATTTTTCTGCCGCACTTGAAGATCTTATCACCGCACAACATTTGTACGATTCGTTAAAGTTACATTATTGGGCTAATGTCAATCTAGGCGAACTAGCAAACAGTTATCGCCGCTTTGGCGATGCCAAAACGGCATTGAAGTATCAAATAAAACTCGAACAAAACTTCATACATAACAAACAACTGTTTGAAGCCAATCAAACCAATAACCAAATAGCACTGTCACTAGAAAAACTCGAACGTTATGAAGATGCGATTCAACGCTACAACAAAACTCGCGACTTTTGGTTAGCACAAAATGATCCGATTGCCGCGGCAGATACGTCAATTAGTATTGCGAGCAATTTAATCAGCCTTCATCGGCTTACAGAGGCCAAAGCGTTACTACAACAAGCTAATACACTTATCACGCCAGAAAATGATGACAGTTATAGCTACATGGAGTTATTTTTAGCAGAAGTGCATTATCAGCAAAAGGATGTTGAACAAGCAATGGCTGCAATCGCTAAAGCAGAACAAGTGTTTAACGCCAACGGTAACGTCCGTGGACTCAATCAAGCATTACAACTCAAAAGCAAAATATACCAATTGTCTCAACAGTGGCAATTGGCATATGAAACACTGGCACGGTTTGTAGAATCTCATTTAGCGCTCGACAAACAAGTTTTTTCCGATCGCAATTCGGAAATGCAAACCCGTTTCGACACCGACAAAATTAAAACTGAAAATGAATGGCTTATCAAACGAGATAAAGACAAAGAACGGCAACTAGATATCTTGCAACACAATCGAAATATGCAAATAGTCATTATCGCTTTAGTCGCGATTATTTTGTTAATTGTTTCCATATTCGCCTACAAACAAGTGATGCGAAAACGACTCTTTAGGTACTTAGCGCTCACCGATGAGCTCACAAAACTCGCTAATAGGCGTGACACCTATTTTCAAGGAAGTCACTTTTTAGCATTTGCACAACAATCTGCAACCCCGTTTTCGCTCATTTCATTTGATGCCGATCACTTTAAATTAATTAACGACGAATTCGGCCATGATATCGGTGATAAAGTGCTCATTACACTGGCATCCATTAGCACAAACATGATGCGCGATGACGACGTTGTAGGACGTGTCGGAGGAGAAGAGTTTTTAGTATTATTGCCTAACATCACTAAAGCAAAAGCGATTGAAATGGCTAATCGCCTAGTGGAAACCGTTGCAAAATATGATTGGACTCAAATTTCAGCAGGGCTGCACCTGACCATCAGCGCAGGTGTCGCAAGCTATAGCAACGAACAAGATCTATCACCATTGTTACTCAAAGCAGATAAAGCACTCTATTCTGCCAAGGATGCTGGTCGAAACTGTGTCAAAGCAGAGTAAAACGAGTATAATTTCTGCGTGTTTACTCAATGAAAGTGTTATGACAGCAACGACTCCAACATCAACTCCGGCTCTTGTTTCTGATCAAGAAACCCAATCAACAAGTGAGCCATGTCCGTTGACCGCAGCGCAGCTGGATGTACTCCATAGACAAATCAAACTATGGGGTAAAGAACTTGGCTTTGCGCATATTGGTGTTGCGGATATTGACCTAAGCCAACACGAAGCAGGACTACAGGACTGGTTAGATAAAGGTTATCACGGTGAAATGAATTACATGGCCAGCCATGGAATGATGCGTGCTAGACCAGCTGAATTGCACCCAGGAACCTTAAGAGTTATTTGTGCACGGATGGACTATTTACCGCCAGATGCGGGCTTTGCCAGTAACTTAACCGACCCCAATCTTGGTTATATTTCTCGTTACGCAGGTGGGCGGGATTATCATAAATTAATCCGTCAACGGCTTAAAAAGCTCGGTGATAAAATTAACCAATATTGCCAACAACTCGACTTTAACGGTACCGATTTTAGACCTTTTGTAGACTCAGCCCCTATTTTAGAGCGTCCATTAGCCGACAAAGCGGGACTAGGCTGGACAGGCAAACACTCGTTAATTTTACACCCTGACGCAGGCAGTTGGTTTTTTCTCGGCGAGTTATTAATTAACCTACCGTTACCATTAGACATCCCTATTGAAGAAGGCTGCAATACGTGTGTTGCGTGTATAAAATCATGCCCAACAGATGCCATCATAGAACCCTATATTGTCGATGCAAGACGCTGCATTTCATATTTAACAATAGAATTGCAAGGCGCTATCCCAGAAGCGTTTCGTCCGCTTATAGGCAATCGTATTTATGGCTGTGATGACTGCCAGCTAGTGTGCCCAGTCAATGCTAAAGCACCACTAACCCAAGAGACAGACTTCCATACTCGCAGTGCACTTATTCAACCCGATTTATTAACCTTATTTGCGTGGTCTGAAACATATTTTCTCCGCCAAACAGAAGGCAGTGCAATTAGACGAATTGGCCACAAACGTTGGTTACGTAATATCGCAATTGCATTAGGTAATGCCCCAGCTAATCCGGCCATTATGACTGCGTTAGAGCAACGCAAAAACAGTGAAGAAGTGGATGATATGGTACTTGAACATATTGAATGGGCATTAGCACAACAAATACAAAAAGCGCCACAGTCGGCGCTTTCACGTAAAACTCAACGGGTTATCCGCTCAATACAAAAGGGGTTACCAAGAGACGCTTAACAGCCTTTTGTGAAGAACATACACCAATCAAATTAAACATCAGTATTTTTCTGAGCTACCTGTGTGGCAGTGAACTATTTCTTACAAAGAAGTAGCTGTACTTGATTTTTCTGAGCTGCCAGTGTGGCAGTGAACTGATGAAATACAAAACATTCATAGACGTGAATTTTCTGAGCTGCCTGTGTGGCAGTGAACCAAACCAATGGTGAGTGGTATTACAACCGGTTTTTCTGAGCTGCCTGTGTGGCAGTGAACATTTACCTGCTTACGTTACCGTTGCGACAGGTTTTCTGAGCTGCCTGTGTGGCAGTGAATGCGGCCGCGATTGTTGCTGCTTGCTTGCTCATTTTCTGAGCTGCCTGTGTGGCAGTGAACCGCCACGCATTCACCCCGGCAATGCTGCTTATTTTCTGAGCTGCCTGTGTGGCAGTGAACCCCCGCAGGGCGGCCGGAGGCCGAGACAGTTATTTCTGAGCTGCCTGTGTGGCAGTGAACGCTTTAACGCCACAGGCTAGCCCAGCTTATACTTTCTGAGCTGCCTGTGTGGCAGTGAACACAATGCAATGTTAGCGCAAGCTACAACTCGTTTTCTGAGCTGCCTGTGTGGCAGTGAACATACCCATACAAACACCTACCTGAATGGCTAATTTCTGAGCTGCCTGTGTGGCAGTGAACCAGTAATTTTGCGCAAGACGCGCTTGATTCAATTTCTGAGCTGCCTGTGTGGCAGTGAACTTGACAACATCGAACGCGCCGCCGTCGGTAATTTTCTGAGCTGCCTGTGTGGCAGTGAACTTTTAAGTGGCATGTTTATCTTTCTGTGCTTATTTCTGAGCTGCCTGTGTGGCAGTGAACCCAAGTCCCCTCCTTGTAAGTTAAGTCGCTAATTTCTGAGCTGCCTGTGTGGCAGTGAACGCGGCTGCGGCTGGTATCGGTGCGCTGGTTGCTTTCTGAGCTGCCTGTGTGGCAGTGAACAAGGCGCACCTAGCAAGTGGGCCTTATCAGTGTTTCTGAGCTGCCTGTGTGGCAGTGAACTGTTTCCAATATTTGGTAGCTCTTGGAATAAATTTCTGAGCTGCCTGTGTGGCAGTGAACTCTTTAGCGGCCTAGAAAGTATCGTTGTCTGGTTTCTGAGCTGCCTGTGTGGCAGTGAACAACAACCGGCATATCCCCTAATCATCCGTCTTTTTCTGAGCTGCCTGTGTGGCAGTGAACCTAGTCCTAGCGAAGTTGGTATTGCTCAGACTTTTCTGAGCTGCCTGTGTGGCAGTGAACCTTTCTTGCTCATGATCACCTCTCGCCTGTATTTTCTGAGCTGCCTGTGTGGCAGTGAACGTGACGGGGTTCTTTTCTGCGCTTTGGGATGGTTTCTGAGCTGCCTGTGTGGCAGTGAACCAGAGTCAGGCAGGTTTTTTGCTGGAGTTGATTTTCTGAGCTGCCTGTGTGGCAGTGAACTGGCCATCTTCCCAGGGTTCAAACAAATGCAATTTCTGAGCTGCCTGTGTGGCAGTGAACTTTACGACTCTAGCAATAAGCAATTCGATTATTTTCTGAGCTGCCTGTGTGGCAGTGAACATCACGCTTAAAGATGGCACTAGTAAAGATGTTTTCTGAGCTGCCTGTGTGGCAGTGAACAACTGCACTCTCTCCGTCACCATCAACACTTATTTCTGAGCTGCCTGTGTGGCAGTGAACAGTATATCGGCCACATATCTTCATGCATCGTCTTTCTGAGCTGCCTGTGTGGCAGTGAACTTCTTTGCTCCTCAGCCTGCTTTACAGGGTCATTTCTGAGCTGCCTGTGTGGCAGTGAACATCGCCTTAGCGTGTGCTATTGCTGCTTCTTTTTTCTGAGCTGCCTGTGTGGCAGTGAACATGCCACACTATCAGATAGAGGTGTAAATTATTTTCTGAGCTGCCTGTGTGGCAGTGAACAAATAAACGGCCCTATGCGTAATTTTACAGTTTTTCTGAGCTGCCTGTGTGGCAGTGAACTGATTGGTAACGTGGATGGCTGTGCGGCTATTTTTCTGAGCTGCCTGTGTGGCAGTGAACTATATATGCTTTCTATGTCGATAATAATTTAGTTTCTGAGCTGCCTGTGTGGCAGTGAACTTCCTGCTTCTACAGCAATGATTAATCTGGACTTTCTGAGCTGCCTGTGTGGCAGTGAACACAATACAGACATTAGAAACTGTGCGTATGACTTTCTGAGCTGCCTGTGTGGCAGTGAACTTTATCAAGAAGCGGTTTGCAGTTTTTAATAATTTCTGAGCTGCCTGTGTGGCAGTGAACTCCAGCAAAGGGATTTACTGCCTAGGCCGATATTTCTGAGCTGCCTGTGTGGCAGTGAACTATACAGATCCTATTAGCGGCCAAACTCCTACTTTCTGAGCTGCCTGTGTGGCAGTGAACTCAAAAACTCTTTCTGATAAAACTCGTGAAGATTTCTGAGCTGCCTGTGTGGCAGTGAACAGGTAATGATGATGTAGACACTTGCGCCCACTTTTCTGAGCTGCCTGTGTGGCAGTGAACTATGAAGAGCGTAGCTTTTTAGATTATTCAGATTTCTGAGCTGCCTGTGTGGCAGTGAACAATAGAATACCAGCATAAAAATAAGTTACAACAAGTTGTTAGGTTAACAATCATGTTTTAACCTTATAAAAAAGCCTTGCTGTAACTTATTGTTTTGTAATTTAATTTTTAAAGAGCAAAAATAAAGGGTAAACATCAACCTTTATGAGTTAAAACTGAGGCACGCACCCCAAGCTTTCTTTACTATTTAACTTAGCGCTGAGTCCATAACAGTCAAAAATACCATTTTGCTTACCGTCGACTTCTATTCTGTTAATAAACAAAGGGAACTTACTATTTTCATCGGGCGATCGGCGTTTGGTTTCTTGGCTATGTAAAAAGATAAACGGTAGCTTGCTCTGACCTGAGGGTTTGGTCTTTTCAAGCTCCGTTAAACACTCATTTAAAGGCGTACCACTTTTGGTTGCCCAACGCTGAGCTTTTTGTTGCATTTCCCGATCAATACGCTCGGCCGACTTTATATGCTTACGTGTAAAAGACACAAACGTCGCCTCTGCTGGCACTGGTTTAATGCCTTTAATGTGGGCATAATCTTTAAAACGAGTTAGCCAGTCAGCAATAGCCAACTTTTCAAGTTGCGATTGTTCTTGTGCAAACAAACGCAGTTTGCTTCCTAGTGGGAAACTCCCTTGTTTATAGTCAGGAAACCCCACCGCAATAGCTGATTGGTTGGGGCTAATCTTATTTTCAACCAGAGCTATATGCACTTGCTGAAACACGTTTTGCCAAATAAACCCAAGGGGAATTTCAACATCGGGTAATAAGGTTATTTCTTGGTAGTAGTTCATGGGTTTTCCTTATTCGCCAAATACACCACCGCGAATTAACATCGCCATAATGTAATGCTGTTGCTCAAGCGCTGGTTCTTTTCCTTTGAGCATCCAACCATCGAGTAACTTATAAAAGTCCATGCTTTCTTTAGGCTGACGGTAAGCAGCCCCACGATTGGTAACTGAACCGTAGGGTTCAATGGCAATGGCACCAATTTCAGCCGCTTCAGGATGCCAAGTATCAATTGTTCGCAGCGCATTACCAATTTTCTGTGAATGCATGGCGGCTTGACCATCTAATTGATACAAAAACTTACTCTTATCCCCTTTACCGCCCCCCATGACGAGCTCTTGAGATGGATAAACTGCTTGCCCTTGTCCTAATTGGCTATAAGCTTCCACTTTAATAAAGGCATGTTGCTCAATCAGGCCCAGCTGGATAATTTGAGCTAACTCATTAATTTGAGGGTTATCTTCAAAGTCTCGTAAACTAAAGTCATAGCTGTTAAAGACAAACTGTTTGTTCGCTGCTGTTACTACAATTTTAACGGTTTCAGCACCAACACGGTTGCGCCATAAAAAACGGCCGTTAGCAATATTATGGGCATAACGTTTTGCGAGTTCTTTAAACTCCGTGGCACTTTGATATTGCTTGACCTTTTCTGCTAATGCGCTTTGATAAGCGGGGTCGTTACAGGTTGAAGGGACGTGTAAGTTACTTAATACACGAAGGGTAAAGACTAACTTTAAGGTATCTGTGTTGTGTGGTAATGCTGCAATATCAACCGTTTGTAAATTTGCTTTTGATACTTCAGCATCAAGCTTTGCTGGGTCATTCGCTGTCGCCGCTTTAAGTCTGTTAGAAATGGTGCCTCTTACTGCCTTCTCACCCACCATAATAGGGTGCCAGGTGTTCTCATTAAAATTACCTGCAAACATTATTCCATCTGACGGGATTAACTTTGCTTCAAAAGCTAATACTGAAGGGGTTTTAAGTTTTACATCTGCCATGATTAAATCTCCGTTTCTTATAAAAAGTCAGGGTCAAATACAGCGTCGCTTGCAAGCGTTTCCGTATCGGGTTCTAAAATAGGGTTAATAGTTGATTGGGTTTTAGCCAAATACCACGGATGTTGATAGGTATATCGCCATATACCAGCATTAATCTCTTTTAATCTGTGCACACTCTGCCATTCGCCAACGCTATAAGCGGTTTCTGCAAATGCCACTGGGACACTAGTATCCCGCACATTGCTTACACCACCAGCAGGATAAAGCTCAGAGATCGCGTAATAACCTGCCGCTATTGGCACCAAATAACCAGGCTCAGGCTTAGGTAAGTAATCCCATGTGGCTTTTATTTTTCTGCTTTCTTCATCATTTTCGTTTGTGCCGGCTTGTTCAATTTCTAGCTGTTGATTTTCAAGTGGCGTTGCTTGGAATTTTAATTTTGCAAAATCGCACCATGCATCAAACATGCTGGCATCTTGCTGGTTGTTTTTTAACCTAATAAAATGCGTTTCGAGGTAACCACTTCTATCGAGTAATACAAACCCAGGCATTAATCGGCGCAGCGCTTTTTGTTGTGACTGCTCGTCATTCAACACTTCACAACTATCAAAATCAGTGATCTGTCCACCCGCTAGGCGCATTGTCACAATAGTACGCTGTATTTGCTCTTTTAAAGCTTGTTCGCTTGCCCTATCCCCTGCCGTTAATCCTTCAACTTCAATCAATAAAGATATTTGCATACTCATGCGCCCTTCTTCATTAATCGGCGCGGTAGTGCCTTTTTGGGTTAATGGGTTGCGACTTAGGGCAAAAACATAATCCCCCCACCCTTTGGGCTGACGGGCATGGACGATATTTTTATGACTAATAACCGCCACACCACCAAGTTTCACCTCCAACTGTTCAGGTAATTTACGTGACAACGCATGGACAAAACCTAAAAAATTTGTAATCGCAGGGAAACCATACGTTAAGCCAGCAATGGCGTTAGCATTTTGAATGTTGAGCTTTTTAAGTAAAATATATTGCTGCATATTAATATTCTCCAAGCTTTGGCGTGTGGCGTTCAAAAGCTTTTAATTCGTGAAGACAAAGCTTTTTAAAGTACTTTTGCTCCACATCGCCCAGCACATAATGCTGTTTATTTTCAAGCTTGCGCAAAAGCCAAAGTGAAAAGTCATGCGCTATGACATCTAACCAATCACCTTTATCACGCTCTGTTTGAAACCCTTGATTTGGGTTGTAAACATCCAACCAAAGTGCATGTTGATGCTTCATTTGGCAATTTGGATCATTTGACCAACCAGCATGCTCAGTTAAGTTTTGAATTTGCACGACATGATTAAATAAGCACTCAAGTAGCGGCTGCACAAAGGTATAGTCACGTTTATAGCGATTTTTGAAGTGTTTATCTTGAGTTGTAAGCCCTGCTAAGAAGGCTTTAAACTCACGAATAAGCGCAGAGGTTTTAAAACTAAATTCACGGTTGAAAACTGATGTACTGGTTAAGGGGGACTTACTCTGTGCTTGATAAGTTGGTGGGGCACAATTTAGTAAGAAACTTTGACCATAACGTTCGCTGTTTAGCTGCGAGATATTTTGCGGTTTCGAACCACCAAAATTTTGCACCGCGGTAGCAGGAAAGCTCTCGGCCAATTCAGTATGAAAATGGCCTTTTTTACGCGCATCGCGTATTTCTTTGGCTTCACCAAAACGCGTTTTTGTGACTTGTGTATGTAACTCATGCGCAAGAGATGATGAAAATAGTGGGCACAATAAATGATATTGCGGTTCACTTGTCGTATCTGCGTTGATCGGATAATAAAGCTGTTTAGTGAGTGTATGGCCAGATAACTTTTCATCACCCAATGCTTTTTCAAAGCCAGCCTGCCATTCACTGAGTAATATCTTGTCATTAGTAAATGCTTTTAAGGCGTCGATATGCTTATCTTGTAACTGGGTAATCAAACTCTCGTTATTGACGGTGATTTTTAATAATGAAGCAACGTCAAAGATTGCCGAATTGCCTGCAAAATCTAGCTGCATATTTTTCAGTGATGAAGTAACCAAATAAGAATCAGAAAGCACATCTGAATTAGCCAAAATACTACTCGCCTTCGAATCGCCATGGGTATATTTAGGCGCATGAGTTGACAAACTGATTTGCCAGGCTCGTCGAGACGCAGAAGTTAGCCAGTTAACTAAATTAAACTTTTCCTCAATTGGCGCTGCTGCTTCATTATATTGTGCTGTAGCAATACTTATTTGGGTAGGATCATCACTATTTGCAAGTAATTTGTCCCGTGCTTTTTGCAGCAGCTCTAGCTTGGTTTGTTTGCGTTGCTCAATATAATCGGCAATCGCATCACTTAAAGTCAATTCCATTGGCTTTCCTTAGTTTTTAATTGTTCATAAACACCTAATTGTTGATTCCATGTCCAGGAGATCACTTGTTCATCTTTCTCTGCTCGTAAATTGATTTCCCCTAATTGCTCACTGGCTTTTTGGGCACTGCAGTTAAGCGCATCTGCGAAATATTGATAAATACCCTCTGTAGTGACTGCAAACCACCAGAAGCAGCCTTGAGCTAACGGGATATTTTCTGTATTAAAACGCGTATTCTTTGGGGTATAGATGTAAGGTTTGCTGCTAGTATCTAACTGACACCATGTAAGTTCATCGTCTTCATTCAACCGCAAGACAAAGGCTTCTTGCATTTGTGATTTTCGAAATTCTGTTTGGCGAATGAACTCGGCATTCCAACTGGCATGCTCAGCGGTATGTTGATCCCACCAAATATTGGCTTCTTTGAAATTACGGTAAAACTTATCAATGTATTTATCGCCTCCAGTTTTCTCTAAATGAAAACGCATTGCGCGATGCTCTTGAACCATAAAGTTAGCAACTGCGTTTGCTGGCCCCAATTGTTGTTGCACTTCAAAGTCACTAGAACGAAATTCAGGTTCTTCCACCCGAGAAATTGCTGAAATATGACCCAATTCGGTGGTGATGAGATCGTTAAGATCATGAAATGCTAAGGGCAGCGCTTTGCTTTCAAATCCTGGTTTGCAATAGGCGGGCATTTCATTTTTTAATGCGCGGATATTTTTATTTAGAACAAGCACGTTACTCGTTTTAGGTACTTGTTGCCGATGACGCTGCACTCGCCCAGCTAATTGAATAATAGATCGCATTGAGCTAGGTTCGGCTATCGCCCAGTCATAGTCATGATCTCGCCCCACTTCAACCACAGACGTGCCAATCACAACAAAAATATGATTACTTACATCGCTATTTTGTAAGGCTTGGTGAATTTCGGCTTGTTGCCATAACTGCTTATCATCATGGCGGCTAAGCGCTTTATCTAGACGGCTTTCTTTAAATGAACGTAATGCCAATGGCAATTGCGAATGATAAACACAAAAGTGAATATGGTGATCTTGATGAGGTGGCATATTGACTAAGTATTTAGTCACTTCAATCATAGGGTTAATGTTGGCCATTCTAACCACGCCTAATGAGACTTTTTTCCCCGATGGATGCGTCACATGATGTGCACCATGGAGTTGGTGCATACCCTCAAAAATGGTGTGCGCAGTATTTATATATTCACCTGAAGCAGCACTTCCATCGGGGCATATTAAATCGACAGGTTTAACATTGATGACTTCCCCTTTTCGCAATGCTTTGCTTTCATCGGTTAAGCGTTTAACTCGTTTTTTCACAAAGGCTTTATGGGTTTGGATGTAATCCCCTGTATTCACTATTTCGATTGTTTTACTGTTAAACTCATCAAACCATGCACACCAAACAGGCTGTTGTTTCCCTTGGGGAAATTGCGCTTGGTTGAAATGTTTGCGCCCAGCAGAATATGCATCAAATAAGGCTTTGATTAATGAAGGCGGTAAGGTAGCAGAAGAAAGCAGCACCCTTGAACCCAACATTCCCGCCCAATTCACTAAACGGCATAATGCTGGTAGATCTTCTAGACCAAAGTCATCGGGTTCATCGAGCACTAGATCAGACGTCAACAAACGCAACATAGGCGCAATTTGTTTGCCGCCACGCTTGCTCTCAGTCGCTGGCATTAAATGATCTATGGTACTCACTAATACCGGAGCACTAATTAGCTGCTCTAGCTTTGGACTCGTGCTAAGCCAATGCTTTAGACGGCCATCGTAAATTTGACCAGCGTAACTTACAAATAATTGCTCAAATAGTTCATCTGCTGATTCACTTCCTGAGTTTATTCTGTCTGGTTCTTTATTAATTTGGTGTAATGTCTTAACCGCCTGCGAACCAATTAACACCGCTAATTCGTCATCACCGAGCTTCAATAACTCACGGTATGCATCACCCGTTTGTAAAGTGAGCGTGCGCAAACCTAATGCGACTGAAAATCGACAGCCTTCTCTTTCATCTGCAAGTCCATACATAATGCGAGCATTAGCGATGGTTTTACCACACCCAGTGGATGCCATATTGACACCAAAGAAGCCTTGTTTTTCAGAAGCTTTTGCAATTGCCTTCGCATAAGAAAATGCCTTATCTTGCCATTGATATTTTTGATCTTCAGCGCGTTTAGTGAATAATTTATGCTGGGTTATTGAAGGCAAGGTGTATTTAAGCGCCGGCAAATTATGCGCAAATCGCTGCGCATTCGATGCAACACCAATATTATGTTCATCAAGCTGCTGTTTTGACTTATGGCTAGCTTGCTTTGCATTCAGCCTATCAGTATTAGCAATGGCCTTGTATTGCTGATCTCGCCATGCCGATTTTGACTTTTCAATTGGCAAAGAAGAGTAGTAATGGTCAGCTAACATCAATGATAGCCTTGCCATATGGCTGACAAAGCGTTGTTCAAACCACTGTATTTCTTCAGCAAATAATAATGGGGTATTTAAAGCCCGCTTAGCTAATCGGCTCGCTTTATGTTGCCAAGGTTTGCTTAAAAATGGCGTTCCATGAGTAAAGCGCCAATTATCCTTAATGGTTTTTGCATCGTACTTTGAAAGTTCTATCGCATTGGGTGAGTTCCAATGACAGTCAAAACATTTTGACAGCCACTTCTCAATTTCTTGAATGTAAACAGCATCAGCATTAGACATAGGCAAGCGATGATGCGACACAATTAACCACGCAACTAACTTGGCAAATGGAGCTAGCTCTTCGAACGGGTTTTGTTTTTCTTTTCCATCAATAAAAAGGCAATTCAATACCTGTTTTTCAACTACAGCACCTTGATCAAGGTTATAAACCTCCTCGAGTTGATTTAACCAATCATGGTCAGACTTTCTTTTGGCAAAAGCTTCAAATAAACGCAGTGATATCCACTCATGACGATAAGGCTCACCTTGTGAAGCGGTTAACCCTTTTAACTTTTGTTGAAACAGATCGTTAGCTTTACCGAAATCATGAAAGAGTCCTGCAATACTTGATGCTAAGACCACAATCTCATTCAAATACCAACCTTGCTCCCATTCTTTGTGCTCTAAATTAAGTGACGTTGTATTTACTGGCACTACGCCTTGCTCATTAAATTTAAATCGATTCCCTACTATCCATAATAATTGGCTTCGTGAACGGCTTCTAATCCAATGACAGCTCACAGCAGTGCTGCGACTGGCGGTTTTACGCAGCATTTTTTTCACTGTGTTGAGGCCATCATCTGTGATTAACGTTTGCCAGGTATTGTCGCCAATGCGGTTGGCAAAGGCATCCAGTACTCTACGGGTTTTGGCTAAGGCATTTTTTTCACATTGCGAGACAAAAGTGACCATCATAGATTTTGTGCCTCTATGCGTTCTAGGGGATGAGTTTGTAACGCATTTTGCTTAACGGTATTAAACATAAATTCAAGGGCTTTATGATCCGTAAAAGCTTGTAATACTTGTTGACGAAATTCTTGTTCGGTGGCGTTTTCTTTGGCGCAAATAAATGCCCAAGGTAATACCAGCGCATCTTTTATTAGGTCGGCGACATCAAATACCAAAGCACCACGACGGGTTTTACCGTGCATTAACGCAAAGCCGTGAGGTATGCCCAATACCCATAAGCAACTGGCAGCTAAACCATAAGCGAGGTAATTGCCGTGGTTTAAAAAATCATTGGCTCTATTGGTACTGTCTTTTGCGGGCTGATGTTGGCGGGTAAAATCGACAGTGTTGGTATTATTGGCGGCAAATTTATACAGAGCCTTAGTAAGCTGCGCTTCAGTTAACAGCAGATCCGATTGCTTTTTGGCAGTATCTGTTCGACTGTGAAATACCGCTAAAGCGCTTTGTATTTGCTTATTGTTGAAGTTAAAGCCATCAGCTTTAAGATCGCGATCATTTTGCCATACTTTTTCTAAGTAACTTATACGCGCTTGTTGGAAAGCCTTTGCTGTTGCAAGCCGCTTTTCGTCATCAAACCAAAATTGCATCCAGCCATGTAAATATTCAGTAGGTCGATACTCACTTTGCGGAGTAAACCATTCTACCTCACACGCCATATGCAGTGGGGTTCCACCGCCACCGGCAAAACCGACTAAGACTCCTGCCTGTGCCAACATTCGCATAGCGGCTTGAGTAATTGAGGTGCCGTTGCCTAGTAGTAAAACTGTAGTGTTGGCGATGGGAATATTAAAATATTGGTTCTCATTTTTAGCTTCGGTGAGATACAACACCCGGCCATCTTTTTGCATAACTCGGCAGTACTCCAAGTAATACATATTTGCACGTTTAGAATGCAAAATGGTTTTTAAATCTGATGGGCTTAGATCGTCCATATTCACCTCGTGTGCTAAGTCGTTGCACTGTATACCGTTTATTATTTGCGCATCTATACTGTTTTTTTAGACAGGTAAAGTTAGTTTACAGTTGGCTAAGTGACTAGTGTGTTTTTGCTGCGATTATTGATGCCAGAATTAAAATAGCCACTGTTTGATGTCATCTTGGTTTACAAGCACCCATTGTTGGGCCTCTGGTGTACCATCTAGCATTTTGATATTTATTTGCATTTCACGCAGTACATAGTTAGCTAACGCAGCCCGAGTTTTAATAATCAATTGACCATCAGTAAGAGTAAAGTCATTGCCAAGGACCCATTTTTGTTCGTCAGTTAAACGGTAGTCTGGTTGCAAAACGATTGGGATAATTGTTTGCCAAGCATCGTCTTGGGTTACAGGGTGTGCTGATTTGCCGAGTAGTTCAGCATCGCCTTTAAAACGGCTAATAACTAAGTCTCTGTATGCTTGTGACTTTTCACAATAACCTCTTACATGCCAGCGTAATCCTGTATTGACAAAAGTATGGGGATGAAAAATTCGGCCATCGTTTTCGGGATGAGATAACGACACATATTGAACGTCTATGCGCTTTTGTTGTTCCATGGCGACAACGAGTAATCGTATTATTTGCACAGATACGATGCGATCAGGTATAGATACATGTGCCACGCGAGGCGATTGATAAGTTTTATTGAGAATTGTTCGGGTTTCATACCAGTGCAGAAACTGACTGAGTCCCCCAGAAATGTAATGAGGAAAAAACACTTTTGCAGGTACATACCCTTGTTCTGTTTTAAGCAGATTACCAGGATGTTGAAGTAAATATTGTTTGAAGTCGTTGTAGGCTTGTTGGCGACTAATATCAAATTGCTGCATAAGCTGTTTGTTATTTATGCAGCCTTGCCACCATGCCAGCATTTCGATAAATAAGAAGCGTTTACGAGACAAATCCTTTGCCATCTTGTTCACTAATCTTGTAAGCCTTGTGTGCTTATAAATGTTTTTCGAACATAAGTCAATGATATTATTCAGCAAATGAAAATAAACGCAGTATTTCAATGACTCAACATACAAGAAACTAGATATCCAAGGCAAAGCCCACGTTAATAGCCACTTTTAAATGGTCATGAGTTTCGGTAACGTGAAACCTGCACAATATTGTAAACTATTGCAGGCTTCTGCAATCGCATGTTTGGCCGCTTCGTCTGAACTGATCGGTGATCAACCGACCAGTTCAATGGCCTTATAAGTATCACTCATCATCGCTCCTATTGTTAACGGCACATATTCAACTTCAATGTCGTCAACAATAGGGCAATTTACGGCTCAATATCACGCCGCTTATAATCGTTGCTAAGCAACAAAACTCGGCAACCTTTAATGGATTCACCCTATCGATTAAAACCGACGGCGAAGCACTTTAGTGGCTTCAATCATATTACGCAGTGCTGGCTCAACCTCATCCCAAGTACGGGTTTTTAAACCACAGTCCGGATTAACCCATAGCTGTTTTACCGGCACTTTTTGCGCCGCTTTAGTGATTAAGTCGACCATTTCATCAACGGTTGGGGTATTTGGCGAATGAATATCATACACTCCTGGACCAATTTCATTAGGGTAATGAAAGTCTTCAAAAGCGTTCAGTAGCTCCATGCGCGAACGCGAAGTTTCAATAGTGATAACATCTGCATCCATTGCCGCTATGGCATTAATGGTGTCATTAAACTCGCTGTAACACATGTGGGTATGGATTTGGGTCGCATCGTCAACACCTGCCGCCGATAACTTAAACGCATCCACCGCCCAAGTTAAGTAATCCGCCCATTGGCTTTGTTTAATCGGTAAACCTTCACGAAATGCGGGTTCATCAATTTGAATAATACCAATGCCTGCTTTTTCTAAATCAACCACTTCGTCACGGACCGCTAACGCAAGTTGGTTGGCTATGTCTTGACGTGGAATATCTTCACGGGCAAACGACCAATGTAAAATAGTCACTGGACCCGTTAGCATGCCTTTAACGGGCTTGTCGGTTAGGCTTTGCGCATAGGTGGCCCAATCGACTGTCATGGGTTTAGGGCGAGATACATCGCCATAAATTAACGGCGGCTTAACACAACGAGAACCATAACTTTGCACCCAACCAAATTGCGTAAACCCAACGCCCTCTAATTGTTCACCAAAATACTCTACCATGTCATTACGCTCAGCTTCGCCGTGTACCAACACGTCGATACCCAACTTAAGTTGACGAGAAATAGTATCTTGGGTAACTTGCTCAAGCTGTAATCGGTAATCACGGTCATTAATTTCACCTTTACGCCAGCGACTGCGTAACCCGCGAATTGCTGGCGTTTGCGGGAAAGAACCTATGGTCGTTGTAGGCAATAACGGCAGCGCTAACTTTTGTTGCTGAGCAATGATACGGTTGGCAAATGGGCTGTTGCGATTAAAATCAGCGGTGGTTAACTGTGACACACGTTGAAGCACTTGTTGGTCTGCGGCCAATGCTTTTGCTAAGCGGCGTTGCTGGCAACGCTCAATAATGACTCGATTGGCTGCACAGTCTTGCTCAACAACAAGTTGATGAATTTCATTAAGTTCAAATAACTTCTGTTTTGCAAAAGCTAACTGACCAAGTAATGGGTTAATTAATTGGGTTTCTACCTCTACATCAACAGGGCAATGCAACAACGAACACGAAGGCGCTATCCACAAACGGTCGCCTAAGGTCGCCGCTAAGTCAGTTACTTGCTTTGCTATCACATCAACATCTGCGGCCCATACGTTACGGCCGTTAATCACGCCAATTGAGAGTACTTGTTGGCGAGAAAGTGCATTAACAAACGCATCACGTTGTTCTGGCGCTGTGACTAAATCAAGATGAAGTCCATCAACGGGTAAGGCGCTAACCAGCGTTTGATGGTGAGCAATAGAACCATAATAACTGGCGAGTAAAATCTTTAATGAGGCTGGCTTATGTTGCGCTAAGGTTTGATAACTGTGGCTAATGGCTTGCTGCCACTCATCGGTTAAATCAGCGGCAAGTACTGGCTCGTCAAGTTGCACCCAGCTAACCCCTTGGGCAGCAAAACGAGACAATATTTGTTGATAGGCAACCAGTAACTGCGGTAATAACGATAACTTATTAAACTCAGTGAGGCTTTTAGATAAATACAAATAAGTGACCGGGCCGAGCAGCACTGGTTTAGCTTGGTGACCTAATTGTTGCGCCTCTGTCACTTCGTCAAACAATTGCTCAAAAGCAATCTCGAATGTTTGATCTGCACTTAATTCTGGCACTTGATAATGATAGTTAGTATTAAAAAACTTGGTCATTTCTGCCGCGCAGGCATGCTGCCCAGTTTGTGAACGACCACGCGCCACGCGAAATAAAGTGTCTATATCAACAGCGGCAGGGCTGCCATCAGCTTGGAGGGCGCGATGACGATCAGGGATCACATTTAACGTCGCGCTTAAGGTTAACACTTGGTCATAATAGGCAAAATCCCCTACTGGCACTAATTCAACACCGGCATCAGCTTGCCACTGCCAATGAATGCGTTTCAATTCACTGGCAACATTTTTCAACTCTGTTAACGTTGCTTCACCGCGCCAATAACGCTCTAACGCAAACTTCAATTCACGCTGACGTCCTATGCGGGGAAACCCTAAACTTGAAATTTTCATACTACTTTCCTTTTCGTTGAGCAAAATTTATAGCCATTTATGTAGAAAAAAGCTACATAGGCGTCTGGACGTCTAGAAGTTTATTGTGTTACTCTGCTGTCAAGCAATCGAATTGATTTCATCGGCTAGTTGAGCAAGATTCATGTGGAGAGAAAATGATAGAGCTTAGACACCTTCGCACCTTGATGGCGTTAAAAGAAAGTGGCAGTTTAGCGGGTGCGGCTAAAAAACGATTTGTAACCCAGTCGGCGCTTTCTCATCAAATAAAAGAGTTAGAGACTCGGATTAACTCAGCTATTTTTGTTCGTAAAAGTAAACCATTAACCTTTACTCATGAAGGTTCTCGTTTGCTAAATTTAGCAGAAGAAATTTTACCGAAAGTGATTGCAACCGAGTCAGATCTTAAACGCGGTTTAGAGGGTGAAAGCCAACAACTTAAGCTCGGTATTGAATGCCACAGTTGTTTTCGTTGGTTAATGCCCGTCATTGAACAATTTAAACAACATGCGCCAGCAGCTCAAATTGACATTTCAAGCCGTCATTTATTTGATTCACTCAATGCGTTAGAAACAGGCAGTTTAGACATAGTACTCACCTCTGACCCAGTACCAGGGCACAGTGTTGCGTATCAGCATCTATTTGATTTTGAAGTTAAGTTAGTGGTAGCAAGTGATAACGCTCTAGCAGCACAAGCATTTGTAACGCCTGCACAATTAGCAAAACAAACGTTAATTAGTTATCCAGTACCTTTAGCACGTTTAGACATATACAAACACTTTTTAGAGCCTGCTGGTATTGAACCTGGCGAGCAAAAACAATGTGATTTAACCTCCATGTTATTGCAACGAGTCGCCTGTAATGACGGCGTAGCAACCTTGCCAACTTGGTCGATTAAAGAGAGTCAGGGGCTGAGCCTTACTGCGGTAAAATTAGGGGCAGAAGGACTAAAACGTCCATTGTTTGGCGCTTATCGCCGCGACGCCACCAATGCGAATTTAATCCAAAAATGGCTCGAACTGGTAGCATGTGAAGGCATAAAACTACAACGGGTTGATTAACAAACCTCGTTTAGATAGCACGCGTCTAAGCACAAGCCCTGGAGAATCTGGGTTTTGTGTTTGACGTAAGTTATGTGCAATTAAAAACTCTTCGCGTAAATCATCATCCAACCCAAGAGACTCAAACGCTTCAAGCGAGAGTTGCTGCTGTTGTTTATCAATCAGTGACTTCAATACTTTTAACGAAACAGGTCGTGATAATTCATTGTTTAAATAAGCAAAAGCCGTTAACGCAATCACCTGCCCAAACACACTAAATAGTGCGAGTGTTTGCATTTCATCCGCATCAATTTTTGTACCAACGCCAGTTTCACTCTCTTCGCGTAACATGGTTATACAATCTATCGCAATCGCTTCATTTAATTCCCAATAACCTTGAACCAGTTTTTTGTAAGGCTCGGTAAGCTCATCAAGCCGCTCTTTCAAATAAAATGAAAAAGCATAACGATAAATATTCACTTGTCCTAAACGGATTAAAGCATCTTTAACACTACGGCTTTTTGTCGATACGATGCCTGCAGTTTGCGCGGTATTACTGCGCAACAACAAATGCATTGCCAAAGCTGGATCGGCAGAAACCGTCTCAATAATAATTCGGATATCGGCTTCACTAATAAGGGCTTTCTTTAACGGAATCAGTATTCCACGTCGACCAATGACCTGCTCTTCGTTGCCTATAATAGCTTGCACTTGAGTAAAAACTTGTTGCTCAAGGTTAGTCATGTTCATTGATCACCTTTTTCAGAATAAACCACGGTATAAAATAATTTAACGATATATTAAAAGTAAAGCCAGTAAAATTACTGGCTTTACTTAAGTTAGCGAACTTAAACAATTAAGTTAAAAACGGTAACCAGCGGTCAGCCTAATTGAACGTCCAGTACCCGAATAATATCCACTGGCATACGCATTGTAATAACCGGTGCCAACATAATCTTCATCAAGTAAGTTGTCGATACGTAAACTACCGTTCCAACCTAAATAGGTATAGTTGAGCGCAAGATTGGTGAGTACATAACTGTCTAACTTATCATCAGCGTTGCTGTTATCACCTTCCATGTAGCGCTCACCAGTGTAAACACCTTCAACAAAGGCTTGCCAACTATCTGAGAAATCATAACTGACATAGGCTTTACCTGAATGCTTTGCCACCCAAGATAACGCTTTACCGTCGTTTTCGCCCTGAGTAAATTCTGCATCAATATAGTCGTACGAAGCACCTAATAGCCAGTCCGTGGATAACTGCACATTATAAGCAGTACTTACCCCAAAACGACGAGATTCGTCTGCATTTACGTTAGCCCCAAAGCCAAATACTCCATCAGGCCCATCAATACGGCTAGTATCCAAAACAATCTCATCTTCTAAATCAAGCTGGTAAGCATTGATTTTGAGTGTTTGAGTCGCTGTTGTGTAATCCCAACCGGCTTCGTAAGAGCGGCCTGTTTGAGGGTTTAAGCCAATTATTGTCACAGGCGTATAAGCCTGTTCGTCGACTTTAGCAAAGCGAAAGTTATCATTTGCACGAACATAAAAACGATTTTCATTGCTTGGACGGTAATTAAGCCCTAACTCAAATGCATGGGCGTCGTTATCAATTTCAATACGATTTGGATAGAGTATTTGATCAAACAAATCATCAGTCACTTCTGAATAACGACCACCCACAACATAAGATAGTGTTGGCGTTATCGGTACCGATGCTTGCACATAGGCACTCTTTTGTGTCTGTTTATTATTACGTTGCATATAACTAAAATCAAAATCCGCTTCACCTTGGCTCACATCAATACCGGCAACAACATTTAAATCACCTTGGTCTAAGTGGTAATTAGCCGTTGCTTTAGGAGAAAAACTCAATAAGTCACGTTCAATGCGGCCTGCACTACCAAACGATATACTGGTGGTTAACGAATCTGAGTAAGTTAAATCTGCACCCAACGCCCAAATGTTATTTAGCTGGTACTGGTAACCACTGCGCAGTGCTGTGGTCATTTCATGATTAAAATCACCTGCATTATAAGAACCCACTTGACGAGGGTCATCTTTATATTGCGCTAAGCTTAACGAACCAGGCGCTTGTAGGTCATTATCAAAATAATTCACTTCAACAAAAAAATCTTCAGTATCAGTTTGATATTGCAAGCGACCTAATATTGAGCTGGTTTCATTGTCATTATTATCACGGTAATTGTCGCTTTCGTTATAGCTGGCCGCTAAAAAGTATCGCCATGCATCGTTAATGGCACCAGACACATCGCCTTTCACTTCATAGGTGTCAAAACTGCCACCACTTACCTGTAAGCCACCACTGGTTTCTGTTGGCGCCTTGGTAATAACATTGATAACACCGCCAACGGCTTGGTCACCATACAATACCCCTGCACTGCCCGATAAAATCTCAACCCGCTCAATTAGATTAATCGGAATCGACTCAACCCTTGGCGCAGAAATATCAATATTATTCAATTTACGTCCATCGACCAATATCAAGGTGTTATTAACGGCTTGTGATGCAGAAAAACCACGCATAGAAAATACGCTGCCCGAATTATTGTCCGACACCTGAATACCAGATTGTCCACGTAATAAATCGGTTAAATTGGTGGCACCGCTCATTTGAATGTCTGCAGCATCAATAACATTAACATTGGCAGCAATGTTTAATGGATTGGCTTGAGTACGGCCAATGACCACTATGGTTTCATCCATGGTGATATCAGACGCAGATGATTGTATTGAAGTGGGTGCAGCAATAGCATTAACGCTAGTGGCACAAAAAATTGCACTTAATAAAAGTGCGATTGTAGTTGGTTTAGTACCCATTTACCTTTAACTCCTGAAAGGAAAAATGGGGCAGTAACGCCGCAATATGGAGCACCAATGTAGCCTGCCTCTAGAGAGTAAATCACTAGAATAAGCCGACAAGCGGTATCACATTACATTTCGAGATCTGCCCACCGAAATCATCGAAATCACCTTTATGGCCGGTCTCCGGACTGAGGTTGTCGTGTTATACCAATGGTATAACCTATATGATTAACGCAAGGCTATTGCGCATCCGACTTTTACCATTCACCGTTGCGGGGGCAGTACCAGATTTACACTGGTTTCCCGATTATCCTGCTGAAGATCACAATCCACAGCAAGCACCGTAAAGATTGACTATTGAATAAACAAGAGTTCAAGTTCAACCCTTGCCAAGAATGTCTATTTTGCGATATCACATCATGCTTATATAAACGAACCAAAGTCATCAAAACGATGGGCGACTAAGCAAATAAGAATATCATAAAGTAATAGCGCGCTGATTATAGCGGATCCCAAGGTAAACTTGATACTAGCAAAAGAGTAACTAACAGATAATTCAACTTGGTTAGGACCTGTTGATCTTTCAAGGTTGTTTTTGCAGCGAATTGTTGGTCATTTGTACAAAGAAGAGACTTTGTGGTGTAGTTATTCTACATAAAAAGTCGATAATGCAGTAAAAATGACCAATAAACGCTGCCCGAAGGGTTCGGGCTAAAAACTTAACCAACAAAGATCAACAGGCCCTAGTTATTAATGTCGCCACGTATATTAGCGAGCCACGATGCTATACAGATAACGGAGAAAGTAGCAGGAAATCATAACGCTTGATGAATTATCAACGTCAGCAAATATTATTAACCTTGGGTGAATAGCAACACACCACTCGGGATCTGGAACGACATTCCAAAATATCCCGAGCAGTCAAGACTGGCAGCAATCTTGCTCATCCAAATGAATCCTTATTTGGTCAAGACAGCGATAAGCTGATTAATACCAATCCGCATTGAAGTTTGCTCTTTTAGCGAAAATTATTAGTGTGCTATTCGAGGCAGTCTTTTGAAGGCATGGTTGTTTCACGTCAAAAATGACTAACAAAGAAGAGTGGGCTAATAAATTCGCCCTTCGGGGCTGTGTCACAATACCAATTACTACCTCAAATGCCTTTA
Source organism: Shewanella sp. A22 (assembly GCF_053850585.1). Taxonomy (NCBI): domain Bacteria; kingdom Pseudomonadati; phylum Pseudomonadota; class Gammaproteobacteria; order Alteromonadales; family Shewanellaceae; genus Shewanella; species Shewanella sp. A22. The sequence goes on along the minus strand of NZ_JBSQBN010000014.1, from coordinate 3,592 downwards.
ATGTAGCTAGCTACACCAGCAGTCATTTGAATTGTACTTGGCACTGTGACGCAGCCTAAAATAGATCACACTTCAATAAGGACTGGTATAAATTTCAATTTACGATGTTCTACCTTGAACACATGAAAATTGACGCTTATCGATAACATTTACGTCATCGGTAAAATGTTAGTTTAACGTTTCGTCGTCATCTTCTTCGTCAAACAACTCATCTTCGTCCACTGCAGACTCTGCAGCAATCGCAGCAGCTAAACTTTTAGCCTTAAGATGCTTTTCAGTTTTACGCTTGTTACGGTCGGCTTGCTTTGATAAAAAACCTTGCAGAGCTTGTTCGCCCCATGCAATGGCTTCTGCTTCTGATGCAAAACCATCATGGCTTTTTGACACAACCGTTTTAGTCGCGGTCATGCGACGAGTGATCTCAGTTTTCCATGTATCTTCAACTTGAATAACACGTAAACTATATTTTTTGCTATCGCTCATAATCTATTCTTTCCTACTTCAAGGTATCACAGGCTAAAACCCATGAAATTTCAGGCGCGCAGTGTACTCCAAACACACGTGTTTAGCAGCAATTTAATGGTTATTTTTGCAGCTTATTTGACAAATGTTTACTACAGACACCATAAAAGGAATGAGATATAAAATCTCACTACTGCACCATTATTGTTTCACTAATTGGTTTGAACCAACAATCATCATTTCGCATTTATGGCAATCAAACACCAATTTTAATTTGTCTTTACCCACATCTAAAAACATTGGGTCGGCTTTAATACCTTCAACTTCTTTTGGACATAAGTTAAAACTGTAACGCAAACAATGCTTAGTCACCATTAATGGCGCATCATGCAACACGGTGTTTTTCTCATAGGTATCTTCAATTTGAATTACCCCATGCTGATGATAAAAAGATTTGGCTTTTTCGTTGGCCACATTAGATAAAAAACTTAACCCTTTTTGCGGAAAACGGGCATTTTTATCATGTACCCAACGCTCAGGACGTTGATAACCAGCCACCCTAGCCGCCATTAACGTACTCACGCCATCACGGCGAAGTTCGTTAACTACAGACGCGGGTAAAAACCACATTTGCTCGGTGAGTAAATTAACCTTGTTCAATACAAAATCACTACTACCAAGTTTACTCAGTTGCTTTTTCAGATTTTCCGCGGTTTTAACTTGATCATTAGCAGGGTTTTTATCGCAAGCTAAGGTCACGGTTGCACTAATACCATGCACATCAGTAATCGTTAATCCTACGCCATCATCGGTATCAAAAAATTGCATATCAACAGCTATTTTACGGCTAGCTGAGTCTTTGTTTAATGTCGATTCAAACTTGTGGTCAAAGTTACGGAACATCATCACACCGACTTTTAAGTCTTTAGGCACTTCAGTCAAATATAAGGTGTTGCCATCTGCACGGTTAATGCGCACCCCCGAGAGCTTATCATCAGACAAACGTTGAGTTTCATAATGATCAACAAAAAAACATAAGCCATCGCCATTATTAAAATGAATATCCTTACCACTTTCACTGGTATCAATCTTGATAAAATCTTTACCTACATGGGTAATACGGCCCACTTTTTCACCGATAAACTTAGGCGAGCTAAAATGCTCAATCGCCTCGGTCCGTTCGTTAACAAAGTAATCTGTTTTACCGCGATTAAAGCTTTTATCAGGATCAGGAGTAAAATTAAACTCACAACGACCATGAGAAATAGACTCAAGATCATCACGTTTCGCAATAATGGCATCCAACTGCTGACGATAATGTGCCGTAACATTCTTAAGGTAAGTAATGTCTTTTAAACGACCTTCAATTTTAAACGAGCTGATACCGGCATCAATTAACGCTTCTAAATTATCTGTTTGGTTATTGTCTTTAAGGGATAATAAATGCTGATTCTCGGCTAACACATCACCTTCTCGTGTGGTCAAATTACACGGTAATCGACACATCTGTGAACATTCACCGCGATTAGCACTACGATTAGAATACGCATGGCTTAAATTGCACAAACCACTATAACTGACACATAGTGCCCCATGAATAAAGAACTCCAACTTCATTTTAGTGCTAGCAGCAATATCGCGAATTTGTGGAATATTCAGTTCTCTGGCTAACACCACTTGTGAAAAACCTACCTGTTCTAAAAACACGGTTTTTTCTGGGCTGCGGTTATCGGTTTGGGTACTAGCATGCAATGCAATAGGCGGTAAATCTAACTGTAAAACCCCCATATCTTGAACAATCAAAGCATCAACACCGGCGTCATACAGTTGCCAAATAAGCTGCTGTGCTTTATCCAATTCGTCATCCATTAAAATGGTATTTAATGCCACAAATACTTGTGCATGATAACGATGGGCAAAGGCTGTCAAACGCGCGATATCTTCAACACTGTTACCAGCATTATGACGAGCGCCAAAGGCAGGCCCACCAATATAAACCGCATCAGCGCCATGACGAATGGCTTCAATGCCATAATCAGCATTTTTAGCAGGGGCTAATAGTTCAAGTTGGCGTTTTACCGGTGTTTTTGGGGTAAACAATTCTACAGAAACCATAATGTTAACTAAATTTCGCATCGATTCGGATAAAAAAGTGCGCCAACATAATCATGTTGGCGCACTCACATAGCGCTATACTTTAGCAAACTTTGAACAAAGTGCTAAGTAAAATCGTGACAAATAAGCCCTACACAGGCTAAAAACAATGCTTATAAAAACAACTCTTGAATGTTTTTAAAGTCGGTTTTGCCCTCTGCTATTTCTTGTGGGTTTAAACCTGACACTTCATGCGGGAACACCAGCCAGTCTTCAGATGAATGAATAAAATAGTCTGGTTTTAAATCTACCTTAGTATTTTTGGGCTTGTAATAAGGGCAGGCAATACGGATATCCGTTGGCATATTTAAACGCATAAACTTGCCTAATTTACCAATAAGCGCATCAACACTTCGTCCAGAATCAAATACGTCATCAACAATTAACAAACCATCGTCTGCATTGGCATTTTCGATAATGTAGTGCAAACCATGTACTTTGATATTTTTATCTTGTTTGTCTGTGCCAATGCCATAATAAGAAGAGGTTCTAACCGCAATATGGTCGGTTTCAATTTTCTTAAAATCAAAATATTCTTGAACCGCAATACCGATAGGTGCTCCACCGCGCCAAATACCCACAATAAATTGTGGTCTAAAGCCACTGTCATATACTTGTGCAGCTAATCTAAATGAATCTTCCAGAAGTTGTTGCGCACTAACATAGAGTTTATCAGTCATTGGTTAAGCCCCCGATTATTTTATTGCGGCGAATTTTATACCAAATAACGTTTTCTTGCCTGTAAGAATAGGAATTAATTGATCAAACCCATAAAAAAGATAAATCATTATTCAAATAGCAACCTTATCTCAACGTTTGTAGCGGCATATATCAAACAATCCATTACCGTGTTATACCAATCCTATTAAATATGTGATCTTTCAGCGGGAGTTCAAAGTGCTGTAGGCAAGGCAGATGATTGAAGCGAATAGTGATCCTCGGTAACAAGCTCCTGCGTTACTCTACCTCCAGCATC
>NZ_JBSQBN010000149.1:0-9959 GCF_053850585.1 Shewanella sp. A22 | reverse complement strand
GATGCTGGAGGTAGAGTAACGCAGGAGCTTGTTACCGAGGATCACTATTCGCTTCAATCATCTGCCTTGCCTACAGCACTTTGAACTCCCGCTGAAAGATCACATATTTAATAGGATTGGTATAATAGGATTGGTATAAAACAACGCAACAAAGAAATGGAAAACATTGTTCGATATCAAGAACTATGGTGTTCTATAACACAGCAGATTGTCGAAGATTATCGGCGTAACGTGTCAATGAAAGAGAAGCTAAAACATGAATATACAATTATTAATGACTGCATTTGGCTTGGTTTTAATTCTTGAAGGGCTTGGTCCATTACTTTTCCCTAACAAATGGCAAAAATATTTATTAGAGCTTTCAACGCAAAAGCAAAATGTTCTCAGACGCTTAGGTGGCTGTTTAGTTACCGCGGGAGTTGTTTTGTTGATCATTTTTCAATAAAACACTTGCCTATAACCCCCTAAAATCTGTTAAAATTCCATTTTATACCACAAGACGTTGCAGCTAATAATGGGTAAAAATGTAGTCGTACTCGGCACTCAATGGGGTGACGAAGGCAAAGGTAAGATTGTCGACCTTTTAACAGAACAGGCAAAATACGTAGTTCGTTACCAAGGCGGCCATAACGCTGGTCATACTTTGGTTATTGATGGTGATAAAACCGTTCTTCACCTTATTCCGTCAGGTATTTTACGCGATAACGTAAAATGTATTATCGGTAATGGTGTGGTTGTCGCTCCTGATGCGTTGTTGAAAGAAATCAACATGCTAAAAGAACGCGGTGTACCTGTAGAAGAACGTTTGTTAATTTCTGAAGCATGTCCGCTTATCCTTCCATTCCATTGTGCATTGGATGTTGCTCGTGAGAAAGCTCGCGGTAACCAAGCCATTGGTACAACAGGTCGTGGTATTGGACCTGCATATGAAGACAAAGTCTCTCGTCGCGGTTTGCGCATTGGCGATTTATTTAATGCAGAACTCTTTGCGACTAAGTTAAAAGAAGTGATGAAATACCATAACTTCATGTTAACTGAGTACTACCACGTAGAAGCGGTTGATTACCAACAAACACTTGATGATGCCTTAGCTATTGCTGATTATCTAAAAAGCATGTGTACTGATGTGAGTGAAATGCTTGATGTCGCGCGCAAAGCGGGTGAGCCAATTCTATTTGAAGGTGCACAAGGTACATTATTAGATATAGACCATGGTACTTATCCATTTGTAACGTCATCAAATACTACTGCTGGCGGTGTTGCGACAGGGTCTGGTTTTGGTCCTCGTCACCTAGACTATGTTTTAGGGATTATGAAAGCGTACACCACTCGTGTAGGTGCTGGTCCATTCCCAACAGAATTAGCCAATAAGCTTGGTGATTATATTGGTGAAAAAGGCCAAGAGTTCGGTGCAACAACAGGTCGCAAACGTCGTCCTGGTTGGTTAGATGCCGTGGCTATGCGCCGTGCAGTGCAAATCAACAGTGTGAGTGGTTTTTGCTTGACCAAATTAGACGTGTTAGATGGTCTAGAAGAAGTTAAGATTTGTGTGGGCTATCAATATCCTGATGGAACTGTTTCAAAGGTAACGCCTTTAGCAGCAGAAGGATATGACTTAGTTACCCCAATTTATGAAACCATGCCTGGTTGGAGTGAAAACACTTTTGGTGCCACTACAATTGAACAATTACCTCCAGCGGCAATTAACTATATCAAGCGACTCGAAGTGTTATTAGAAACGCCCATTGATATTATCTCTACTGGTCCGGACCGAAATGAAACCATGATTTTGGTTAATCCGTTCAAGTAAGATTAAAAGGCCGCGATAAGCGGCCTTTTTAATGAGTGCAATTAGCGGTTGTAGCAGTTTATACTCAAGAAATACGCTATACTGCCGATGGATAAGTCATCAAAGTTTCATTGAGAATTCTTATGCTGCGTATCTCTTTATTATTGTTGAGTGTTGTTTCTGCCAATGTATTTGCCGTTACAGAGGCTGTCGATATATATAGTGATCAGCAATTAATTGCGCTTATTCGCTCAAATCAATATTTACAGCGTGTAAAGGCTGATGATTGCCAATTAGTTCAAGATATTGAGGCTCGCGCAGAAGTATTAAAGCAACCCATGTATCAATTTTTATGGGGGGAAATGCTCAATAACGGTGTGTGTGTTAAAGCCCACCCTTCTCGTGGCATGGTGTTACTTCAAGACTCTGCCGAGCAAGGTAGCGCAGAAGCTATGGTAAAATTGGCAGATTATTATTATCGCGGTAAACTAGTCATTAAAAATCCCAACCGTGCAGTACAATATATTCTGCCAGCTGCCGCAAATGGTGATTTAACCGCAAGAATGATGCTGGTTCGTTTATTTGGTGAGGGCTATGGAAGCCCTGCTGACTATGAACTTGGCTATCATTGGTTATATAACAGTATATTTGATAACGACGCCCAACAGAAAAAGGCTTCGTCTTTATTGCTGATGCTTGCTGCACAAATGCCTGCCAGTGTAGTGGACAGAGCACAACAGCCACAGCAGCAGTACACCCGTTAAAGGCTCCACGATATGGAGCGAATTATTTGGAAATTGAATGATCAACGATCCTCATTTTGAGAGAGAACAAGACAAGTACGACAATCCTATCCCTAGCCGTGAGTATATTTTAGAATACTTGCGAGCACAAAAGTCTCCAGTTAGCCGCGATAAAATTGCCGAAGCATTAAACATTACAGAAGAAGAGCCATTAGAGGCACTTCGTCGTCGCTTGCGTGCAATGGAGCGTGACGGCCAGTTAGTCTTTACTCGTGGCCAAAGCTATGGCTTACCCGAGCGCATGGACTTATTGTCTGGCACTGTTTTAGGCCATCGTGATGGTTTCGGCTTTTTTAAGCCCGATGAAGGCGGTGACGATTTATTTATTAATAACCGCGATATGCTAATGTATTTCCATGGTGATAAAGTGTTAGCGCAAAAAGCGGGCACTGATCGTCGTGGTCGTCGTGAAGCACGTATCGTGCGATTAGTACAAGCACGAACAGCAGCATTAGTTGGACGCTACCATGTCGACGGTGGCATGGGGTTTGTTATTGCAGATGATCGACGTATTACCCAAGAAATATTAATCGCTAGCGAAGATACGCTAGGTGCACGCGCAGGCGATGTTGTTGTGGTTGAGTTAACCCGTCGCCCTGGTCGTTTTGTCAAAGCGGCAGCCAAAGTGACCGAGGTTTTAGGTAAAACAATGGCACCGGGAATGGAAATTGAAATTGCGTTACGTAATTACGATTTACCGCACACTTGGTCAGCGATTATTGAGAAAAAACTCAAGCGTATTCCTGATGAAGTACCCGAAGAAGACAAGCTAGATCGCGTTGATTTACGTCATTTACCGCTAGTCACTATTGATGGCGAAGATGCCCGTGACTTTGACGATGCTGTCTATGCTGAAGCTAAACCGAGCGGTGGCTGGCGTTTATGGGTCGCGATTGCTGATGTGAGTCATTATGTTCGCACTGATTCGGCATTAGATACCGAAGCGCGCGCTCGGGGTAACTCGGTATATTTCCCGTCGCAAGTTATCCCTATGTTGCCTGAGAAAATATCTAACGGTTTATGTTCATTAAAACCTAAAGTTGACCGTTTATGTATGGTCGCAGAGATGACCATTTCTGCTGCGGGTAAGCTATCCGGTACTAAGTTTTATCCAGCGGTAATGCATTCTCATGCTCGCTTTACTTATACTCAAGTTGCTGCGATGCTTGAAGGTGGTCCTATTGCACCTGAGTATGAAGCATTATTCCCACATTTATTATGTTTGCAGTCATTATATCTCACGCTAGACGAGCGTCGTGCAGAACGCGGAGCCATTGCGTTTGAAACGCTTGAAACCCAGTTTATATTTAATGAGCAGCGTAAAATTGACAAAATCGTCCCTAGAGGTCGTAACCAAGCACATAAAATTATTGAAGAATGCATGATCTTAGCCAATGTGGCTTCTGCTAAATTTGTCAAAAAACACAAAGGCGAAGTGTTATATCGTGTTCATGAAGCACCCTCAGAGCAAAAACTGGCTAATTTTAAAGAGTTTCTTGCTGAACGTGGTTTAAGCATGGATGGCGGACTTGAACCAACGCCGACAGATTATCAAAATCTGATGTTGAAAATTGCCGACCGTCCAGACTTTGAGCTGATCCAAGTCATGTTATTGCGTTCAATGCGCCAAGCAATCTATAGCCCAGATAACGAAGGTCACTTTGGTTTGGCATTAGAAGCTTATTCGCATTTTACCTCGCCAATTCGTCGTTACCCTGATTTAGTGTTACATCGAGTGATTAAATATTTACTCGCCAAAGAGCAGGGTGATGTTAACGATAAATGGACTCAAGATGGTGGTTATCTTTACCAAATTGAAGAATTAGATGCATTAGGTGAAGAATGTTCGACTACTGAGCGCCGCGCAGATGAAGCTACTCGCGATGTGAGTGATTGGCTCAAATGTGAATATATGCAAGATCATGTCGGCGATACATTCGATGCGGTTATTGCCTCAGTCACTAGTTTTGGGTTATTTGTTAGATTAAACGAATTATTCATTGATGGATTGGTACATATTTCCAGCCTTGCAAGTGATTACTATCAATTTGATCCAATGCGCCAACGGTTAATTGGCGAAAACACCCGCCAAGTCTATCAAGTCGGTGATCCTGTGACGGTTAAAGTTGCGGCAGTCAACCTTGATGATCGTCAAATTGACTTATTGATGGTGGGTGACAACAGTAAAAGTGCAGGGAAGTCAGCGCGTAAAGGCAGTAAACCTACAACGGCCCGCCAGCGCGTTAATGCTGAAGGAGCTAAGTTAGCGCGAGGTAAGTCTCCGACAAAGTCTGACAAACCTAAAACCAGCAAACGTCGCACAAGTGGCAAGGCCTCATCTCCTGCAGCTAAACCTACAGCAGCAAAGAAACCCTCTGCAACTGCAAAAAAATCGGATGCCACAAAACCAAATTCTAGCGTTAAGAAAACCCCTGCCAAGCGCAGCAAGAGAAAGTAATTAGATGAAAAAACAAGATACGATTTTTGGTATTCACGCCGTTGAAGCCTTATTAAAAAACAGCCCTGAACGTGTTATTGAGCTATGGCTTTTACAAGGGCGTGATGACGAACGTTTAACTCCATTGGTTAATATAGCTTCAAGCTTTGGTACAACATTGCAGCGTGCTGCGCGTAAAGTGCTAGATGATAAAGCGGGGAGTTCACAACACCAAGGTATTGTGGCGCGAGTGAAGGCTGTAAAACCACTGACAGAAAGCGATTTAGATGCATTGCTCGATAAAACCGCTGTGCCATTTTTATTAATTTTAGATGGTGTAACCGATCCGCATAACCTAGGGGCATGTTTACGTAATGCTGATGCAGCAGGGGTGCATGGCATTATTGTACCGAAAGATAATTCGGTTGGATTAACCTCAACAGTGAGTAAAGTGGCTTGCGGTGCAGCTGAAATCATCCCTTTATTTCAAGTTACTAACCTTGCACGTACCATGCGTCACCTGCAAGACAAAGGTATTTGGATTGTTGGTACAGCGGGTGAAGCCGATGGTAATGTTTACCAAGCAGATCTTAAAGGGCCTCTGGCTATCGCAATGGGTGCAGAAGATAAAGGTTTGCGTCGGTTATCACGCGAAAGTTGTGACTCATTAGTGTCTATCCCGATGGCGGGTAGCGTATCGAGTCTTAACGTGTCTGTTGCTACAGGTGTGTGTTTATTTGAAGCCGTAAGACAACGTTTAGACGCATAAGCTTAAGATTCTTTAACAAAAACGGCGATAATTGATTATCGCCGTTTTTTTATTTTGGTATTAAAGGCATTGGTATTACATTAACGATGGCCCATTTCATTATCAACGTCTTCTTCGTCAATGTTTTCTAAAGCCTTATCTTCATTAGTCACATTGCTATAAGCTGCGTTGTAGTCGGGTTGTTCTTCTGCGTCGTCTTGCTCATCGTTTTCTTCGTCAATAATATCGTCTAACATATCAAAGGCATCGTCAGCAGGGTATATCATTTGCTCGTTAACCATTTCAACATCAACCCTTGGGTCAAATGATGCTGCTAGAGGTGAACTCACTAAATCCCCCCCAGCCATAACATAATCGCCTGTTGAGCTTTGCTCTGCTTTTTGGCGTAAATTTATCCACATTAACCGAGCCAATAACGTAAATGAACATATCGCCATAAAGCCATAAAGCATTTGGTCACCTAACGCTTGCATTAAGCCGGAGGCAACCAGTGGTCCAATACTGGCACCAATACCGAAGGTGACCAATATAGTAGCAGAAAGACCAACTCGCTCATGTTGTTCAACCCGAGAGTTTGCTAATGCAGTTGCTAATGGATAGAGGGTAAATGCCAAAACTCCAAATAAACTGGTTAATACCAGTGAATAAACAGAATGGAACGGCACTATAGTAATAACTAATACCAATACCCCTAATAAAGCGCAATTTATACGTATTAGTAAGCTGCGAGAAATTAAGTCAGATAACTTGCCCATAGGCCATTGTGCAAATAAGCCTGCACAAATGGTGCATGACATATACAAGGCTACATGTTCAGGATCTATGCCTTTGGCTGTAGCATAAGAGGGCGCTAAGCCATAAAAACACCCTACAATCATACTGCCTAAGGCGATAGTGGTTAATGCTTGTGGTGCGCGTAGCCAGAAATGGCCCATTTTTAAAGGGGCTGGAGTGAGTGGTTCAGGGTGAATTCTGCGAGTGATTGCAATGGGTACAATACATAATGCAAAGCAGATGGCGATAAGTAACAGTGGTTCTAGGCCGAGCTCAGGGTATAAGCTAATTGCACCTTGGCCCGCCATTAACCCCAAATAAGATACAATCATGTAACTGGCAAACACGGTACCGCGTTGGTTGGTTTCGGCTTGTTCGTTTAACCAGCTCTCTAACACCATGTACTGACACATCATTCCCATACCAACAGCAAGGCGTAATATTAGCCATACGGTTAAGTTGTCAATTAAGGCGTGGCCAAGGGCAGATGCGGTGACGATTCCGGCACAAGCCACAAAAGCACGAATGTGACCCACTTGTGCAATTAGTTTATGGCCAACTTTGGAGCCACATACAAGACCAATATAGTAGGCAGACATCATGCCACCGATCCATATTTGCGGCACTTCCATTGTGGTCAGTCTTAATCCTAAGTAGGTTGTCAGTAAACCTGCCGCAAGTACCATTAAAAAGGTTGTACTATATAACGAAGCAAAACTGCGTAGAGGGCTGTTCATAACTGCGCCTTTATTGATTCAGTAAGTGCATATGCATCTCACATATTAAGTATTTTGTTTCACTTCATTTAAGCGATATGAATAACTACTGAAACGTGTACAACAAGTTAAATGTCGTGATGGTATCGGTATTTTTACTTTCATCAGGAACGACTTCAGTGTACTTGATGTTCATTCCTATTTTAAATGCCCAATCTTGAATAAAGGTATTTTTATAGCTCATATCAAGAGTTAAGGTATTATTATCTTGGCCTGTTTCTGCCGTTACGTCTGCATTAAGGCTGGTGTACTCTTGTAATTTAACAGTGTATTTAGCTGCGGAACGGATAATGACATCACGGTTTGCTTCAGGATTCGGATCTAGCGTGCTTTCTTTGGCGAGGTCATAACGATAACCTGGACCCACTTCAAGACTTAACTTGGTTTTGTAGTTTTTAATTAAGTCAAAACCGTAACCCGTCGAAATGGTCGAAATACGAGTGTATGAACCAAATTCATCCCATGTAAATTCACCACGCCCAAAAACATATCCCCGTTGTAATTTATAGTTGGACTGTAAAAAGAGTTCATATTTTTCTGCGGTCGATTCGCTACCATCTGCAGAATAGTAAGCTTTAAGTGTGGCTTCTTGTTTGGTGTTAATCGAATCATAGGTCATGTAAGTACGACCGTTGAAATTTTTAGTCTCATTATTGCCACTGTTGAGCTGGAGTCCCGCTTCTACTTCGGCATTAAAATTACTTGGTGGTTCTTGGTAATCTGGTGGAACCAATGCCCATGCTGATGCAGAGAGAAGAAGGAGGCAGCATGTGGTGAATATTTTTTTCATTATTATCATTGGGTATTTTGTTCTTTGACGGCGTAAGCGCGATATATTGGACTGTCGCCATCATACCTGTAATCAAGATTGCTGAAAAGAGTGAGTTAATGCTTGAGTTTACGGCGTGCTTTATGTATTATCGCGCGCTCAAATCAGTCACTTTAATTCGTTCCTTGCCTCTAACTTGGTCTGACTGAGCCAAAACGAGGCTACCTAACCGTAAGGAGCAATAAATGCGTCATTACGAAATCGTATTTATGGTTCACCCAGATCAAAGTGAACAAGTCCCAGGTATGATTGAACGTTGCACCGGTGTTATCACTGCTGCTAATGGTACAGTCCACCGTTTAGAAGATTGGGGTCGCCGTCAATTGGCTTACCCAATTCAAGACCTACATAAAGCTCACTATGTTCTTATGAACGTAGAAGCATCTGCAGAGTCTATTGAAGCACTAGAAACAGCTTTCCGTTTCAACGACGCTGTTCTGCGTAATATGGTAATGCGCACTAAAACTGCTGTTACTGAAGCTTCTCCTATGGCAAAAGCAAGAGACGAACGTGAAACACGTCGTTCACCTTCTGATGACCGTACTGTAGAAACAAGCGCTGAAGAAAACGCTGAATAATTTTTTGTGAATAACCACTTAGCATTGTCCGGGACGGTAACTCGTTCAAGACGATTTGATAGCCCCAGCGGTATTGCCCATGTGGTGATAACGGTAGAGCATAAATCGCAACGACAAGAAGTAGACATGTTGAGAAACGTTTACTGTTTGATTCAAGTGATATTAAGTGGTCCGCGCTTTAATAGCGTTGCAAATAAATTACAAGCCGGTGTGCAAGTTGATGTTGAAGGGTTTCTTTCATTACAACAAGGGCGAAATGGTCAAAACCGTTTAGTCTTGCATGCTGAAAATGTCGAATTGAAAACTTAGGAGACTGTCAAAATGGCACGTTATTTCCGTCGTCGCAAGTTCTGCCGTTTCACCGCTGAAGGTGTCGCAGAGATTGATTACAAAGATATCGTTACTTTAAAGAACTACATCACTGAAAGCGGCAAGATTGTTCCTAGCCGTATCACTGGTACTAGTGCTAAATACCAACGCCAACTAGCTCGCGCTATCAAGCGTGCTCGTTATCTTTCTCTACTGCCTTATACTGATTTACATCAGTAATATTGCAGTATTAATTCCTAACCGAATATAGAGGATTTGATAATGAACGTTATTCTGCTAGATAAAGTTGCAAACTTAGGTGGCTTAGGCGACCAAGTTTCTGTTAAAGCTGGTTATGCTCGTAACTTCCTTTTACCTTATGGTAAAGCAGTTGTAGCAAACGCAGCAAACACTGAAGTATTTGAAGCTCGTCGTGCTGAATTAGAAGCTAAATTAGCTGCTGAATTAGCAACTGCGACTGCTCGTGCTGAAGCATTAACTGCATTAGAAGCTGTTGTAATTGCTTCTAAAGCAGGTGATGAAGGTAAATTATTCGGTTCAGTTGGCAACCGTGATATCGCTGATGCAGTTACTGCAGCTGGCATAGCACTTGCTAAATCTGAAGTACGTTTACCTTTAGGTGCTTTACGCACTACTGGTGACTTCGAAGTTGAAGTACAAGTACACACTGAAGTTAAAGCTGTAGTTAAAATTTCTGTTGTTGCAGAAGCTTAATTACCTTTAGCTCCATAAAAAAACACCGCCTTCAGGCGTAATGCCGATCAGTTAAGCGGTAATGCTATAAAATCTGAACAGATCGGTTGACCGATCTTTTCAGTCTGCGAAAATCCGATAATCTTTATTATCGGATTTTTTTATGGAACTCTCTGAAGCC
>NZ_JBSQBN010000148.1:0-9989 GCF_053850585.1 Shewanella sp. A22 | reverse complement strand
GATGCTGGAGGTAGAGTAACGCAGGAGCTTGTTACCGAGGATCACTATTCGCTTCAATCATCTGCCTTGCCTACAGCACTTTGAACTCCCGCTGAAAGATCACATATTTAATAGGATTGGTATTACATGCCCTTCCCCCCAAGTCTGTTATGGGGAACAAAGACTATTTGAATGCTTTTTATTGTGCGGTATACAAAACAGCTAGTTTGGCTGGAGTTTTTTAATGATGTAGAAAAATGCTAGCAGCCTCCTATTTCCTCATTGTCGATTACTGTAAACTCCGCGCCAACAAAGGCTATGTTGGTAAGCGTAAATTTTACCAGACATGTGTATAACAAATTTGTTTACCACAATATTCGCAGGTCACTAACGCTATATGCGCCAAGTGGATCTCTCACCTAAATATTTCTCGTTTAGGGCTCTACCTGCCATAGCCGTGTCGCCAATGGATAACCATTGGTTAACTCATCATTTAAGAGATCAAAAGGTATTATCACTATGAAGTCTGAACAGACTCTCTCAAACACTGCTGTTTCTGATTCATTTTTGGATCGCTATTTCAATATTACTGCCCGAGGAAGTACCTTAAAACGTGAAGTCATTGCCGGCTTAACGACGTTTTTGGCTATGGTTTATTCGGTGATAGTGGTGCCAAACATGTTGGGCACTGCTGGCTTTGACCCTGCTGCGGTATTTATCGCTACCTGTTTAATTGCCGCGTTTGGTTCGTTGCTCATGGGGCTATGGGCTAATTTGCCAATGGCCATTGGTTGTGCAATTTCACTCACCGCATTTACTGCATTTAGTATGGTGCTAGGCCAGGGAATATCGATTCCTGTCACCCTTGGCGCTATTTTCCTAATGGGTATCGTGTTTACACTTGTGAGTGTCACCGGTATTCGTCAATGGGTACTCACTAACCTGCCAACCGGTATTGCTCACGGTACGGGTATTGGTATTGGTTTGTTTTTACTCCTTATTGCGACCAATAGCGTGAAATTGATTGTATCAAACGATGCCGGTTTACCCGTAAAGCTTGGTGATATTAATAGCTTACCAGTTATCGCAACCATTGTTGGTCTTGCTATGACGATTGGGCTTGAACGCCGAGGCATGCCTGGTGGCATATTGCTGGTCATCGTCGGATTATCAATTTTTGGGTTAATATTTGATCCTAGCGTGACATATCAAGGCTTATTTGCTTTGCCGGACTTAATGTCTGAAACATCGCTAATTGGTCAGCTCGATATTATGGGCGCACTAAACCCAGTGGTACTGCCCATTGTGTTGGCATTAGTGATGACAGCTATCTTCGATGCAACCGGCACAATTAGAGCGGTTGCAGGGCAAGCGGAACTTCTCGATGATAAGGACAATATTGTTGGTGGCGGTAAGGCACTGACATCAGACTCTGTCAGCAGTATTTTTGCAGGCGTGGTCGGCGGCGCACCAGCAGCGGTTTATATTGAATCCGCAGCAGGCACCGCTGCAGGTGGTAAAACGGGCCTGACCGCGACCATCGTTGGCGTGCTATTTTTGATGATGATGTTTTTAGCGCCGTTAAGCTTTTTAGTGCCTGCTTATGCGACAGCTCCAGCACTGATGTATGTTGGTTTACTGATGCTAAGCAATGTCACCAAGCTTGATTTTGACGATAAAGTGGATGCAATGGCAGGGCTAACCTGCGCGGTATTTATCATTTTAAGCTGTAATATCGTTACCGGAATTATGCTTGGTTTTGTTACCTTGGTTATTGGCCGCATATGCAGTGGCGAGTGGCGTAAACTGCGACTTGGGGTTATGTTAATTACCCTTGGTTTAGTCGCCTTTTACATGGGTGGTTGGGCAATTTAACCCGATTATAGACCGAATATTAAGGCCAGCCATCGAGGCTGGCCTTTTTGTTGTCGACGGAAATATTGGCAACGACAGCACGTTAATATCGCGCACTAAAGTTAGAACGATGACCATCAAGGCAGCGACGGCCGACATCGCGAACTTACCAAATACTCAATAAACCAATGCCACCGCGCCAATAACCACCAGCATTCGAATTGATTAATCTTGCATTAGACAAGGGTAAAACAGAGGTTGCTGCAGCTCTATTACTCTGAATTGATCTGCGTCAACGCAAAGCACGCCAAAAGGTTTTTAATAAAGTAACGAGCTAAATATTGGCAAGGGTTTGATAAAGACTGATTGTCAGGCGTTAAGTTGGATAAATGTATACTTGTGGCCAATGTGTTGGTCTATTTTATGCTTGTTGGCACCTTTAAATAATAACGTCCGTATTTAATTATTTTACTGATAAAGGTCATCGAGAAGCGCATGGTAAAACGGCTCTGCTAGTACTATAACTAATAGACCAATAACACTCGAATAGAACAATTAATTGGCTAACGTCCATCTTAATCAAAGTCTAACGACGCTGACAAATCAGTAAATTTTCTATTACTTACCTCTATGCACTTCAATCTGGTTATCGGAGATAATCGACAGAATATGATGGATAGAAAAAATGCCTCACCCAATTCAGGTACAGTTATAGCGATACGCGGTAGTGTCGTCGATATTCTGTTTGCTGAGCAACTCCCTCCTATTCGCTCCTTGTTAACTACTGGGCACCAGCAGCAAATTTTAATCGAAGTTTTTTCGCAACTAGATGAACATCGAGTGCGCTGCATTGCGCTGACACCAACACAAGGGCTAGCTAGAGGCATGTTGGTAGAAGACAGCGGCGGCCCCTTATTGGCACCTGTAGGTAAAACCATTCTGTCGCGCATGTTTGATGTTTTTGGTAACGCCATTGATCGTAAGGCACCGCCAATAGGCACCCAATGGCGTTCAGTTCATAACGAACCGCCGGCCATCGCTCAACTGGCGACTAAATCCCAAGTATTCGAAACGGGTATCAAAGTGATCGATGTGTTAATGCCGCTTGAGCGTGGCGGCAAAGCGGGGTTATTTGGCGGTGCTGGTGTGGGTAAAACGGTATTACTGACAGAAATGATCCACAACATGGTCGGCCAACATGCTGGTGTGAGTATTTTTTGCGGTATTGGTGAGCGTTGTCGTGAAGGCGAAGAACTCTACCGAGAAATGAAAACCGCAGGCGTGTTGGATAACATGGTAATGGTGTTCGGCCAGATGAATGAACCACCTGGAGCACGCTTTCGTGTAGGCCATGCCGCATTGACCATGGCCGAATATTTTCGCGACGATGAACATCGCGATGTGCTGTTACTGATTGATAATATTTTCCGTTTTATTCAGGCGGGTATGGAAGTGTCCGGTTTAATGGGACAAATGCCAGCCCGTTTAGGATATCAACCAACCTTGGGCACCGAGTTGTCGCAACTAGAAGACCGTATCGCCAATACTGACAGCGGCGCGATTACATCCATTCAAGCGGTATATGTACCAGCAGATGATTTTACCGATCCCGCAGCGGTACATACCTTTTCGCATCTCTCGGCATCAATTGTGCTATCGCGAAAACGGGCCAGTGAAGGCCTTTATCCAGCCATTGATCCGCTGCTATCTAATTCAAAAATGGCCACACCGAGCATTATCGGTCGAAGGCACTATGACTTGGCGCAGAAAATACGCAGCACACTGGCACAATACGCAGAACTTAAAGACATTATTGCCATGTTAGGCATGGAACAGTTATCGCCAGCGGATCATAAAATTGTGGCGCGCGCTCGTCGTCTCGAACGATTTTTTACCCAGCCTTTTTTTACTACCGAACAGTTCACCAGTATGCCCGGAAAGCTGGTGAGTCTTAATGATGCTCTGGATGGATGCGAACGAATTTTACACGATGAATTTAAAGACTATCCAGAGAGTGCCCTATATATGATTGGTTCAATTGATGAAGCTATTAGCAAGTATCGCCCTAAGATCGACAGAGTAAACAGCCAGTAGTCGTGGCCAAGTCAACAGACAAACAAGGACCGGAATATGCAGCCTGCATACATGAACCTTAAAATTTTGCTGCCTTATAAGGTTTTTGCTGAGCAAAAAAATGTGGTGCGCATTGTCGCGGTTACGCATCAAGGTTCGTTTGGCATCTTGCCACATCGGCTTGACTGCGTGGCGTCACTGACAGCTGGGTTATTGGTGTTTGAGTGCGATGGTGCTGATGAGGTGTATGTTGCTATTGATGAAGGTGTACTGGTTAAAACGGGCTTTGATGTACTGATTTCGGTGCGTAATGCCATAGGCGGTTTGGCGTTAAGCGAATTACATCAAGCCGTTGAGCAAGAATTTATGCACTTAGATGAACAAGAACAGCAATTACGTTCGGTACTGATCAAGATGGAAAGTAATTTCATGCGTCGCCTGACTGAGTTCCATCATGACAGAGTTTAGGGCCTATCGTTCTATCAAGATGAATGCTGCCTAAAGGTTAGGCTTAACGCTTTAGCATTTTTAAACGCAGAATGGTTGTTGAGTGTTGGCTATTGGCTTAAATGACAAGACGCCACACAGAGTTAGTGTCGCAATGTTATCTGAAGAGTTAGACCTTAGAACACGTGTTAAATATGGAAAACAACAGGCTCTCACTATGAATCATAAACCAGAGGAAAACATCACTCCGGAAAAGCCACATTCCGAACCGCCAAAGCCTGAAAAAGATAAGTCCAACAACGACAAGTTTAGCCAGCAAGTTGAAGACATGGCAACACGAAAACTGAAGGCGCAGCGACATATCAATAAAACCGTCTGGACCGGTTTTGGGATGATGGGGCTTATTGGTTGGTCGGTGGTGATCCCAACGGTGCTTGGTGCAGTACTCGGAATGTGGCTGGATAAACACTATCCTGGCGAACATTCCAGAACCTTGATGTTATTGATTAGCGGGTTATGCCTAGGTTGTTTTAATGCTTGGCATTGGGTTGATAAAGAAGATAAGGAAATTCACCGAGGTGATGAACTCGATTGATTTTGTAGGCCACTTATTTGATGCAACTTATTGACGCAACTTATTTGACACAAAATTAGTTGATAGCAAATGACTCAATAGAAAAGTACTTGATGGAAAAGTCATTATGGAAAACGTATTGGTAGACAACATATTTGTAGAGCTCACATTGGCATTACTGGCAGGTGCACTGCTAGGGTTATTTTTTTTCGCCGGACTTTGGTGGACAGTTCGCCAGCTAAAATCGACTCAACATGTTGCGTTGTTATTTTTCGCCAGTCTGTTATTTCGCTCCGCCATTGTGATCGCTGGCTTCTATTTTATCGCTGGCGACAATGGATACCATTTATTAGCAGGATTACTCGGGTTTATGTTAGTGCGCCTCATGGCAACGCGATACAACCTGCAGGTAGAGCAGGCTCAATCGTTGGGGAAAACACTCATAGTCAATAAACAAGAAGACCGTTTATGAACCTTAGCCCAGACCAAATTATTTTCTGGCAAATGAGCTTTGTAAAGCTCAACGCAACCATTGTATTTACTTGGGTAGTAATGATGCTATTGGTGATTGGCTCAATCCTGATTACCAGAAAGTTATCCAAGGATATGCAGCGTTCTCGCTGGCAAAATTTGCTGGAAGTGGTGGTCATTACCATTAGCAAACAGATTGAAGAGGTTGGTCTGAGTAATCCCCATAAATATCTTGGATTTCTCGGTTCGTTATTTTTGTTTATCGCCACCTCAGCTATCTGTACGGTGATCCCCGGCTTCGAACCGCCTACGGGTTCACTTTCCAGTACCGTAGCGCTGGCACTATGTGTATTTGTAGCTGTACCTATGTTTGGTATAGAGAAGCAAGGCTTGCGCGGCTACCTCGCCTCCTACACCAAGCCAACTGCCATTATGTTGCCATTTAACCTTATCAGTGAAGTGTCGCGTACGCTGGCCTTAGCGGTGCGACTGTTTGGCAACATGATGAGTGGGGTGATGATCCTCGGTATTCTGTTGAGTATTACTCCCTTTTTGTTTCCTATTGTCATGACCCTGCTCGGTTTACTCACTGGCATGGTACAGGCCTACATCTTTTTTATTTTAGCAACCGTGTACATCGCTGCGGCGACTCGCATTCAACAACCGGAGCGCAAACTTGCGCAAGATGGCTCGGCCACCACCGAGAAACAAGATACAAAAACGGGCTCTCAACAATGAACCACCACCTTAAATTGATTTAGGAGTGATTATGGACAGCATAACAATTATAGCAATGGTATCGATTATCACCGCTGGGTTTACCATCACCATCGGTGTTATTGGACCTTCACTCGGTGAAGGAAAGGCGGTAGCGACGGCGCTATCCTCTTTGGCCCAACAGCCAGATGCATCAGCCACCATTACCCGCACACTGTTTGTCGGTTTAGCGATGATAGAATCAACCGCGATCTATTGTTTTGTGGTAGCGATGATTCTGCTATTTGCTAACCCTTTTTGGAATTACGTGATCGACCAAGCTGCGGGTATATAGGCTATGTTAATCGATTGGTTTACCGTATTTGCGCAAGTGATAAATTTTTTGGTACTCGTGTGGCTACTGAAGCGGTTTTTATATCGGCCCATTCTTGATTCCATCGATGCCCGTGAAAAACGAATTGCCGCAGAAATAGCAGACACTAAGGCTAAAAGAATTGAAGCAGAGCTTCAACGAGAAGAGTTTCAGCAAAAAAATGCCGATTTTGAGCAACAAAAAACCACTCGTATAAATAAACTAAAAGATGAAACAGAAGCCGAACGCGCTCGTTTACTTGAAGCTGTAAGACTGGAGTCACAAGGCCTACGAAAAAAATTACAATTAGCGCTTAAAAACGAGCAACTCAATTTGCAAGTGGCAATCAGCCAACGCGCACGGGAAGAAATATTCTCGATAGCGCGTAAGGTACTTGGCGATCTTGCTGGAACCTCTCTAGAAGCATCCATGACAGATATTTTCATTCGCCGTTTGAATACCTTAAACGATGAGGAAATAGCCTCGCTACAATCGGCAATATCCCCAGCAATTAATGCCGCTGCACAACCTATTTTAATTCGAACCGCCTTTGCACTTCCAACACCGCAGTGCTCACTTATTGAAGCGGCTATTAAAAAAATATTGGGTCACGACATACCAATCCAATTTTCAATAGAGCCCGATGTCATCAGTGGCATTGAACTCAGTATCAAAGGTCAAAAAATCTCATGGAGTATTAACGAATACCTCAGTTCATTAGCAAAACGAGTTGACGAGTTACTGCAATCCCCTATGAATATTGAACAAGCTAACAATACTCACTCAACAACAAAGACAGACAATCATGAAGCTAGCGCCTGATTTACTGCAAGCAACATTTGAGCAGACATTTTCGATTCTGCAGCAAGCACGGCGGTCTTTTTCACCACAACTGCAACCACGAGAAATAGGCACCATTACCAGTATTGCTACTGGCATAGCAAAAGTGTCAGGTTTACCTGGGGTCGGTTTTGAAGAAGTACTGAAATTCCCCGGTGATATTTTTGGCATTGCCTTTAATGTTGATGAAGATGAAATAGGCGCGGTACTGCTTGGGGATTACTGGCATTTGCAGGCAGGTGATGAAGTCGAACGCTGTGGGCATCTAGTTGATGTGCCTGTGGGAGAAGGGCTGCTCGGCCGTATTATCAATCCTATCGGTGAGCCCTTAGATGGCAAAGGCAGACTGATTGCCAGTGCACGCTTACCCGTTGAGCGTCCCTCTCCTGCAATTATGAATCGAGCATCTGTTAGTGTGCCTTTGCAAACCGGTATTAAAGTTATCGATGCGCTTATTCCTGTTGGCCTTGGGCAACGTGAATTAATCCTTGGAGATAGGCAAACGGGTAAAACCGCCATTGCCGTTGATACTATACTTAATCAGCGTGACAAAAATGTACTCTGCGTATATTGCGCGATTGGACAGCGCGCCTCAGGTGTGGCAAAAGTGATTGCGATACTGCATGAACAAGGCGCCTTAGAATATACCGTTGTGGTGGTTACCGAAGGCAATGATCCTCCAGGCCTTGCTTATATAGCCCCTTATGCAGCGACCAGTATTGCAGAATACTTTATGCAGCAAGGCCGCGATGTATTAATTGTATATGACGACCTGACCCACCATGCCAGAGCCTATCGAGAGCTGTCTCTGCTGTTACGTCGGCCGCCCGGTCGTGAAGCTTTTCCCGGCGATATCTTTTACATCCATTCGCGATTGTTAGAGCGGGCAACTCACTTGAGCCCAAATTTAGGTGGTGGCTCATTAACCGCGCTCCCCATTATTGAAACCGAAGCGCAGGATATTTCCGCCTATATTCCGACAAATCTTATTTCAATTACCGATGGGCAAATATACCTTTCACCCTCGTTATTTGAACTGGGCGTACTGCCCGCTATCGACGTCGGAAAATCGGTTTCTCGTGTTGGCGGTAAGGCACAACGAGCCGCTTACCGAGCGGTGGCATCAAACCTCAAATTGGCTTATGCGCAGTTTGAAGAACTGGAAACATTTGCGAGTTTTGGCGCACGATTGGATGACAGCACACTAAAAACTATCGACCATGGCCGACGCATTCGTGCTTGCCTGAAACAAGCAGAGTCCACGCCTATTTCGATGGTAGAGCAAATAGCAGTATTACTGGCATTAACCGCTAATCTATTTGATGAAGTCCCTTTAGATGCAATGAGCCAAGCCGAGCTTGCAGTACGCGCGGCCACTGCCGATATCCCTGTTGAAATGACCGCAAGATTAGCAAGCACCGAAAAATTAACAGATGAAGATCGCGACGGGATTTTGCAGCCGGTCCGTGATGCACTTGCACCATTTATGCACAGTCAAAAGCGAAAGGAAATCACATGAGTGAAGGCGTTACCAGTCTACGTCACCAAATCACCAACGCGGAAGAACTTGACTCTGTAGTGCGCAGTATGAAAGCCATGGCGTCGTCTAATATCAGTCAATACGAAAACGCAGTTCGCTCGTTGGATGATTATTATCGTACCGTGCAACTTGGGTTAACAGCCTGTTTTCAGCAACATAAATCCACCCGTTCCATCGCTAAACAAGCGCAACCAGATAAAGCATCCATTGGTGTAATCGTATTTGGTTCTGACCAAGGCCTTGTCGGGCAATTCAATGAAGTCATGGTGGAGTTTGTCAGCAATTCATTAATGAAGTTGCCAGGCAATAAAACCCTATGGGCTGTAGGCGAACGTCTTCAGTCACGGCTAGCAGACACCAAGCTGACGCTGGAGCGAGGTTTTATGCTGCCAAATTCCATCAATACTGTTTCGACACTGGTGGGTAACATTTTGATAGAAATGGAAACGCAGCGAGAACAAGGCACTATTGATAAAGTATATCTTTTTCATCATCGTCCCCATTCTGGTTCAATATACACCCCAGTAAGCCAACAACTTTTACCGCTGGATCACCACTGGCAACATAACCTTGCTAGCATTCATTGGCCGACCAATAACATACCCGAGGTCATGCCTGAGCGGGAGCAAACGTTACGCGCTATGGTGCGCGAATATCTTTTTGTTAGTCTGTTCAGAGCTTGCGCAGAATCACTTGCCAGTGAAAATGCCAGTCGCTTGTCTGCAATGCAGCGGGCAGAAAAAAACATCGACGAGCTGCATGCAAGCCTTAAGCAAAAATTTCATAGCCTACGTCAAAGTGGTATCGATGCGGAATTGTTCGATGTCATCTCTGGATTTGGATCAATGGAATAAAAATAGGTTGAATATCAAGGGCCGTGAACGATTCTATTTTCTGCCCTGTGCCACTGACGTCGTAACACTTCACCCACACCAGACTAACATCGCAAGGTTCCCCCCAAGCACGGGCCAAATACTTTGTCTATTGTGACAGAGTTGAGGCGCTTACTCCTTAATAATACCAATCCTATTAAATATGTGATCTTTCAGCGGGAGTTCAAAGAGCTGTAGGCAAGGCAGATGATTGAAGCGAATAGTGATTCTATTTTGAAAGCATCTAACGAAGCATAAAGGACTTTGAAA